>NZ_PCZD01000006.1:0-51468 GCF_002553975.1 Lactobacillus sp. UMNPBX6 | reverse complement strand
GGCCCTATCCATCCCCGCATTAAAATACGGGGATTTTCGGGCGTTTTTCATTAAAAATCAAGCTGTAAACTGGCATAAATTAGAACAGAGTTACGACCAACAAGGTCAACAAGGCTTTACATTAGTTAAACAAAACAAAAAGGACAAGCTTTATGGAAAGCTTGTCCTTTTTCAACTCAAGGCACATGCAAAAGCACATGTGGGCATTTAAACTGTTCACATCAGTATGTCCACCATCAGCACTTCCCGTGCTTGCCACTTAAGGCGGATGTCCTCTATCTCATAAATATACGCATCTCGCGTTCATTAATCGACTCGTCAACTAGGCATTGTACTATCTTTTACGTTTCATGTACAGCATTATCTTCTTAAAATGGCGATATTTTATTCTATAGAATGCTTCAATGCACATCGTAGATAACAAGAAACCTAACCCAATTGCGGCAGTAACAATTGCCACTCGCAAAATCAGCTCTTGTCCTTGTGTATAATTGCCTGCTACAAGTGCACGAACGGCCTGATAAGCTGGCATCCCCGGCACCAGCGGTACCAATGCAGGAATATTAAAGATCGTTGCAGGACATTTTTTTCTCCTAGCAAAAAATAATCCCAAAATTCCGATTAAAAATGCACTAATCAGATTAGAAACCATTCTGCCCATACCTAAGCGAAAGCAAAACCAATAAGCCATCCAGCCTACTGCTCCACTAATTCCAGATGAATTAAGCGCACGATGTGGGACATTAATAGTTAACGCAAATCCTACAGAAGCAATATAAGAAAAAGCAACATTAATTACTATCTCTAACCAAAAAGGCATCGTTATACCCCCATGAACTTCAAGATCATTCCGACTCCACCACCTAAAGCAAGTGCGGTTAAGACGGCTTCACACATTCTTACAATTCCAGATAGCAAATCACCCATAAATAGATCTCGCAATGCATTGGTTAAGGCAAGCCCTGGAACCAAAGTCATTAGCGCTCCAATCAAAATATTATCCACGATCATCTGTGAATCTAACCAATTCAAGCCTACTGCTAAAAGTCCCATCACCATCGCCGCAATTAATTCTGATAAAAAGCGAACTTTAGTGTACTTTTTAAATTCACAATATGCCCAAAAACCGACACCACCCACTAAAGCAGCTCCTGGAAAGTCGACCCAATCATAATTATCCATAAACAGAACCATCAAAGTCGCACTCAGAATTGCTGCACCAACTACTTGCAACCACATAGGGAAAGAAGGAGCATTAGCTACTTGGACTATCTTTTCCTTCAATTGTTGTAAATCAATTTGCTTAGCTGCAAATTGTCGCGATAATGCATTAACACGATCCACTAACTCCAGATTAATATTACGATCTCGCACTTGCTTCATTTGAGATAAGTTACCCCCATTTAAGCTCATAAATACACAAGTAGGAGTAGCAAAAACACGCGGATCTTCTGCACCCGCGTTCCGAGCAATTCTAAGCATCGTGTCTTCAACCCGATACATTTCACTACCGCCTTCAATCATTAAGCGTCCAGCGGTTAAACAAATATCCAATATTTCCTGATAAAATTTAGTATCGTGCTTATCGGACATAGTTTTATCCTCAATTCATTGTTTCAATATCTATAGTCTTATCTACCCAATCGCCATGGAAGAAATCTCGTTCGTGACTAACAATAATTACTCCACCTGGGAAATTGACGATGGCTTTTCTCAAGGCATCTTTCGTATCGTTGTCCAAGTGGTTAGTTGGTTCATCAAGGAAAAGCAAGTTAGCTGGTTCAAATTGCATCTTAGCTAATTTTACTTTTTCCTGTTCCCCACCAGACAATTCTTTCAATGGACTCATCGCTTGTTGCGCAGTCAAACCCATACGAGCAAGTGCCTGTCTTAATTCCTTAGGCTTCTTGCGTTCAAATTCTTCCTGCAAATATTGTAGCGGCGTCATATTATTATTTGGCCAAGCTAAATCCTGCTTGAAGTAAGCTAATTTTGCCGTTACTGATAATTCATACGAGCCATAAATTGGCTTGAGTTTTCCTAATAACGTCTTAAGCAAGGTAGTCTTACCAATTCCGTTAAAGCCAGTGATTGCGACCTTTTCGTTGCCACCAACGGAGAAATTAAAGGCAGACTTAACTAACGCATGATCATAACCAATTACTAAATCTTGTGTTTGTAAAAGCAAGTTAGAAGCCGTAGCTACGTATGGAAATTCGAATTTAGCCCGACGGTTGTTTTTAGGTGGGGTTAAAATATCCATTCTTGCCAGTTGCTTTTCGCGTGACTTAGCACTCTTGGCACGAGTACCAGCCTTGTTCTTACGAATATATGCTTCGGTCTTAGCAATCTTGCGTTGCTGGTTAGCATATGCCTTAAGGTAAGTTTCACGGTTAGCCGCTTTTTGCCGCAGCGCTTGCTTCAACGTACCGGTATAACGCGTAATCGTACCAAAATCAATATCAATAATACAATTGGTAATTCTACCTAAAAAATCATAGTCGTGACTAACTACGATAAAGGCGCCAGAGAAGTTGTTCAGATAATCAACTAGCCAATCAATATGTGATACGTCCAGGTAGTTGGTTGGTTCGTCTAGCACCAAAACATCAGGGCTTTGCAAAAGAAGCTTAGCCAAAATAATTTTGGAACGTTGACCACCTGATAATTTGGAAACATCGTGGTCATAGCCGAGGTCCGCTAAACCCAACCCAGCTGCAACTTGTTCAATTTCGGTATCAATATCATAAAAATTGTTCTCTTCTAGGTAGGTCTGAATCTTACCTGCTTTTTCTAGCAATTGATTATCACTATTTTCAGCATACTTGGTATATAACTCATTTAATTCTTGTTCTTTTTTAAACAGCTCATCAAAAGCAGTCCGCAAAAAGCCGCGAATGGTTACCCCTGGTGCAAGCTTAGCGTACTGGTCCAAATATCCTACATCGATCTTATTTTGCCATTTAACTTGACCGTCATCTGGAATAATCTCACCTGTCAAAATCTTAATTAGCGTAGATTTACCTACCCCATTTTGACCGGTAACCCCCATGTGATCTTCCTTATTTAATACAAAGTTGGCATCTTCGTACAAAGTCTTATCAATAAAGCTTTGACTTAAGTCTTTAACAGTTAATAAACTCATTTTTCCCTCTAACTATTATTTGTAGATTCTTGTTCTTTTTCATACTTTTGCAGCGCATCAAGTACACGTGGCCAGTAGCGTTTAGGCAAAATCAACTGCAAGCGATCGTGATAAATTGGAAAATCGCTCGGTTTCATCCCCGTAATATTAGCCACTTCTTGATCTGTTAACTTATATTTATAAACGATGCGCTTAATTTCAACTGAAGCATGCCCTCTAAAATAAGACAAGCAAAAAAAGAAAATTGCAAAAATACCTGCCAGTATAATCGCCAATTGCAGATTTAATCTAAAAGTGTGCAGGCAAATAAAAAATACGGCAATAAAAGCAATTATTGCGGAAATTATGCCATAAATGACTGGAAATATTGATTCTTTTTTTTGCATAATTTTCTCCCTTCAACACAAAAGCAGTAACTTTTACGAACTTAGCAAAATTTAGCTAACTTTGCAATGACTTTTAATTATGAATTAAGTATACTTGCAATAACTCAATTTGTATTTAGAAAGAAACGATAAAATGAATAAAAATATCCATTACTATTTTTCATTAATCCACTTCCAAATCGATGATTTAGATATTCACTTAGTATTGCCGCAAACTTGGCAAGCAATTGATCTTTATCATGCAATCGCCCATGATCGAGAAAGCCTAGGTAAGTGGCTGCCCTGGGCCTACAATATGAAATCTTCAGCTGATGAAGCTAAATTTATCAAAACCATTCAAGCTAACATGGTTCAAGAGCGCATGATTGTATTGACTATTCTCGTTAACGGCGAACCTTGCGGCATGATTGATTTGCATAATTTAATTACCAACCAAAAAGGCGAAATCGGCTATTGGCTGTCTAGCAAATATCAAGGCCGAGGCATTATGACTAAAAGCGTACGTGAAGTGTGCAAATATGCCTTCAGTGAGTTAAATCTTAAATACGTTGACTTAATTGTTGCAGTTGAAAATGGTAAAAGCACCCGCGTTGCGCAAAATGCAGATTTTAAACTAATGGGAATTAAAGACAACTTGATTCATAACCATAGTATGGCTGGCAAAATTTTCAGAAAATTTAATTCAAATTAAAATAGGCCCGTTACATCTTTAATAATAAAAAAGATAACTGGTACTAGCAGTGCAGGCAAAAAATTCAATGTCTTTACATCACGAATTTTTAATAAAGCTAGACCTGAACAGGCAATTAAGAAGCCACCAACAATGGAAATTTCTGTTACAAGTGGACCGGTAAAAAAGCTGGCTGATAAAAACTTGGCGACGAGATAAATACTGCCTTGCCAGCAAAATAGAACTGGAGCAACAACCAGCATCCCCCAGCCGAAGCTTGCACCAAAGACCATCGACGTTACAAAGTCCAACGTAGCATTAGTGAACAGCATGGTATTATCGCCCTTTACAGCTGCAATAACGGGACCAACAATGGAAAGTGCCCCAATACAGCAAAGCAAAATTTCAGTTGCAAGACCCTTGCCTAAATTGGATTTGCCAGTTTTAGCAACTAAGCGATCAAAATGTCCAGAAATATCAAGAGCGGTTCCACATACGCCGCCTAAAGCTAGGCTGACAATGAATAAAACGGGATACTGGCTCTTCGGCATGTTGTTGGTCACGTTTTCCCAGCCAATGCCTAGAGCAGCTAAGCCCATTGCGATAAATAAAACGTCTTCGTAACGCTTGTTAATCCCCTTTTTTACTAAACAGCCAATGGACGTTCCTACTAATAACGCTAATGTGTTCACGATTGTCCCAATCATCTTTCTCACCTCTCAGTTTATTTTACATCAGCAAAAAACAGCATCCCAGATCGGGATGCTGTTAATTTTAATCGGAATAGTGAAAGCGAACAGATACTATGTTCAATCCATCTTCATTTACAAAATATACAAATCGATGTTCATTAGTAATCCGTCGAGACCATAATCCCGCCATATCTCCCTTAAGCGGTTCTGGCTTACCTATCCCTTCAAATGGTGTTCGTCTAGTATTTTGAATTAACTTACGAATACGTTTAACAATTTTTTGATTATTATCAAGCCAATATTCAAAATCTTTCCATGACTCATCGGACCAAATAACTTTCATTACTCCCAGCTATGTTCCTTTCCCTTGCCGGCTTTCAATTCAGCCCACGATTTCATAATATGATCTACATTGGCTTTAGAACTACGCAAATATGCATTTTCAATCAGATTATCGTATTCATCTTGACTCATTAAAACAGAATTATCTTCACCATTACGAGACGTAATAATAATTGCATCTGCATCATCATTTACTTTTTTCATAAAGGACTTCAAATTATTTCTAACGTTTGAATAAGCCTCTGCTTGCATAATAATCCTCCTTAGCATAGTTTTGACAATTTTTTGTACAAGTATTATAGCATAGAAAATATATTTCACATACAAAAACAGCATCCCAGATCGGGATGCTGTTAATTTTTACCATCGAAACTTCCAGCCACCACTACTTGATGATGAACTAGAACTGCTGCTATTTGACGATGATGAAGCATTTGGATTCTTACCATAACCAGAATTAGAACCACCAGCAAGCTTATCTGAATTTTGATCATAGATTCGATAATTAGTAAATGCTTGCGGATCGTCCCACTTGATATGACTATTTTGGTCATTCAATTCGTTTTGTCGTGTCTCTTCATTATCTAATGTTTCAGTTTCTAAACCTAAATTCTTCCGAATTCTATTAGAAACCTTCTGCAATTCTTCAGTTGAAGCAACTTGAATTGAAGAACCATCAATCCAGGCATCATGACCTTGAATGTAGCCACTCTTCAAATTCTTAGCACAACCACGATAATTCAAAGTAAGACTAAGCATATCGTTAAAGGTCAAATTAGTTTTCACGTACTTGTTAAAAATATCAATTAACTTACGATAATTGCTCAGCGTATTAACAGACATGGCCTTATGCATAATCGCCTCAATTACTTGGCGTTGACGAAGTTGACGACCATAGTCCCCACGTGGGTCTTCTTTTCTCATACGGACATAAGCCACAGCGTGACGACCATTCAAGTGTTGCTTCCCTTTATGGAAATCACACCAATCATATGAAAAATCAAACGGCACATTAACGTCTACGCCACCTACTGCATTAACTAAGCTGCGCAATGCCTTCATATTCACTTCTAGATAATAATCAATTGGTACATTTAACATGCTTGAAACAGTCTTCATGCTGGATTGACTACCACCAATTTCATAGGCAGAGTTTACCCTGAACATGAAATATTCGTCTCCCGGATCTCCCTTAATATCAGCTAAGGTATCACGCGGAATTGAGGTCATCGTTGCAGTATTTTTTTGCGGATTAGCTGTAGCTAAAATCATGGTATCTGAATTACCACGATCATGTCGTCCTTCAATACCTTGATCCACACCTAACACTAGGATAGAAATAGGTTGTCTATTAGCGATCTTAGCTGAAGCCGGTACATCGCTATCCCCCTTACCATCAACTGCACTATGAATGGTGAAATACATGTGCGCAGCCCATGCTACTCCAAAGCAAACAACCACTAATGCGACTACGCCAATAAAGCGTGCAAACATATTACCACTTTTTAATGCAGAACTGTCTGCAGCAAAAGCACGATTGCGGTGGAGATTAAGTGAGGAATGTCTTGCTCGGTATTCTTCTCTTCGTTTTGGATTTTGGTCCATTCTTTGTATCTTTTCCCTTCAAAATTAATACATGTTAATTTGTATCACTTTTAATCGCTAGATAAAATAAAATTACTTATAATTAATAATAACTTATTTTTTGTGTTTCATTGTACATCGAATTATGATGTATACAAAATGTAATTAATGGAGGAAAATTTATGGCGATTCCAACAAGAAGCGAAGTCCCAGAAAATATGAAGTGGGATTTAACCCGAATCTTTAAAACAGACCAGGACTGGGAAAATGCCTACGACAAGGCAAAAGACGAAGTAGCTAAGCTAAGTGAATTAAAGGGCAGTTTGGCTAAATCAGGCAAAGACTTATATGAAGGCTTAACCAAGATTTTAGCAGTTAAGCGTGATGTGGAAAATATTTACGTTTATGCCACTATGTCTAGCGACGTTGATACTTCTAACTCACATTATTTGGGCTATGTTAGTCGCGTGCAAAGCTTGTCCAATCAATTTGAAGCAGCAACCAGCTTTATTAATCCTGAGATTTTAAGCATCCCTGCCGCAAAGTTTGAACAATTTAAGAATGATGAACCAAGATTAGCTGATTATGCCCACTATTTGGAAATGATTACTAATAAGCGCCCTCATACCTTGCCAGCAGAAGAAGAAAAAATTATCGCTGATGCCGGGGATGCCATGAGCGTGTCCGAGAACACCTTTAACGTTTTAACCAACTCTGACATGGAATATGGCTACGTGCAAGACGAAGACGGCAACATGGAACAATTATCCGATGGTCTTTATTCATTATTGATTCAGTCCCAAAACCGTGACGTGCGCAAAGGCGCCTTCGATACGCTTTATGCAAGCTATGGTCAATTCCAGAACTCACTTGCATCTACTCTATCTGGTGTTGTGAAAAAGCATAACTACAACGCTCGTATGCACAAGTATGACTCAGCTCGAGAAGCCGCATTAGCTGAAAACGGCGTGCCTGTTGAAGTCTACGACACATTAATCAAAGAGGTTGATTCACACCTTGATTTGCTCCACCGTTATGTCGCATTACGTAAAAAGATTTTAGGTCTTAAAGACTTACAAATGTGGGACATGTACGTGCCGCTAACTGGTAAGCCTGCTTTGTCTTATAACTTTGAAGAGGCAAAAAAGGTTGCTAAAGAAGCCTTGAAGCCACTTGGTGAAGACTACTTGAAGCACGTTGATTATATTTTTAATAACCGCGTGATTGATCCTGTTGAATCAAAAGGTAAAGTTACCGGCGCATACTCCGGTGGTGCCTATGACACTGATCCATATGAGCTTTTGAACTGGGAAGACAATATCGATTCACTTTATACTTTAGTTCACGAAACTGGGCACTCAGTTCACTCTTGGTACACCCGCCATAGTCAACCTTACATCTATGGTGATTACCCAATCTTCGTAGCTGAAATTGCTTCAACTACTAACGAAAATATTTTGACCGAGTATTTCCTGGACCATATTACTGATCCTAAGACACGCGCATTCATCTTGAATTACTACCTTGATTCATTCAAGGGTACTTTGTTCCGTCAAACTCAATTTGCGGTATTTGAACAATTTATCCATGAAGCAGATGCTAAGGGTGAACCATTGACTGCTGATATTTTAGATGATGTGTATGGTCAAATTAACCAGCACTACTACGGCGATAGTGTTGAACCAGGTGGCGATATTGCGCTTGAGTGGTCACGGATTCCACACTTCTACTACAACTTCTACGTTTACCAATATGCGACTGGTTTTGCGGCTGCGACAGCTTTGGCTAATAAGGTTGTGCACGGTGGTCAGGCTGACAGGGATGCATACCTGGGCTACCTTAAGTCAGGTTCTAGCGACTATCCTACTGAGATTATGAAGCGTGCCGGCGTTGACATGACCAAGCCTGATTATTTGGAAGATGCTTTCAAGACTTTTGAAAAGCGTTTAAACGAATTCGAGAGCTTGATTGGGAAGTAAAAAATATTTATATCGAAAAAGCTGACAATTCATTTTTACGTGAATTATCAGCTTTTTTATTTTAAACGGAGCCTGTTAAATCAGCTTCAGCCCATTTATTTGGATTTTCATCTAGCATAATTTTTAACTTAGTTAACGTTGACGGTAACTTGAAATCATGCGTCAACGAATAATTATCAATCTCTTGATTTAATTTAAAAACAACCTTATTTAGATCAATATCTTGTTCTATTTCAATCAAAGCATGATCAATTATTGTCATTGCTTCAGGATCACCAGTAATATCTGGCTGTGTTTGCATACTAAGCAAAATAGATTTTATTCTTTGATTCATTTAAATCATCCCTGCAACTAAACCAACTACATACAAGAAGATACAACAAATCACAAGATACAAACTGCCCCACTTGACAGTCTCCTTCAAGATCTCGCCTTCGTCACCTTCACGGTTGATCGCACCGGTTGCTACCGCAATATTCTGTGGGGACAGCATCCCTGCCGTTGCACCCGTCATGTTCGATGCCACAACCCAGTACTTGCTTACGCCTAAGTCCGCTGCTGCTGACAGTTGCAAGTTACCAAAGAGCACGTTAGCTGAAGTAGCAGATCCTGTTAAGAATGTTCCAAGAGCCCCAATAAGCGGCGCAAACAATGGGTAAACAGGGCCAAGCAAACTTACCAATGCAATAGCTAACGCATCAGTCATACCAGCATAGACCATTACCTTAGCCAGACCAACAATGGCACAAACTGTAATTGCGGTCTTCCACACGCTCTTAATGCATTGTCCTAAAATCTGCATCATCTTCTTAAAACTAACGCCTTGGATGGTTCCCCCGATTAATGTAGAAATTAAAAGTAAAGTTCCTGGAGAATTTAACCAATTAATGGCCAAGGTATTTGGATTTTTCCCCGTATAAACAACCAAATTAGTTGTCACCTTATTAAGTAAATTATTAACTGCTGGCACCAATGATGATGCAAAAATGACGAAGATGAAGACTAAGATAAATGGTGAACATGCCTTAAGCATTTCATTTGTACTTGGACGCTCCACATCAGATTCTTCCTCATCTTCATGCCATCTAGTAAACAAAACCGTAATAGCGATTGAGCAAAGAGAACCTACAATTGCAGGTAATTCTGCACCGACAAATTTAGCAGCTATTACCTGGGGAATAGCCATTCCTAGTCCTGACATCAAGGTAATTAAGCCAACGCCTTTTACAGCTTTAATACTGCCTTCTGTCAAAATTACCAGGATAAATGGTACTAACACTACCAATACAAATAATTGCAAAGTTACAATGAAAGATAAATTTTCTTGCTTCAAGTTAGTTACTTCAGCTAATGTTAAAATCGGCAAGCCAATTGCACCAAAAGCTGTGGCCGTGGTATTAGCAATCAGACTGATTACTGATGCTCTAATTGGATCTAACCCAAAAGCAATTAAAATACCTGCCGCGATTGCTACTGCTGTACCAAAACCGGCAATTGATTCAAGAAAGCCGCCAAAGCCCCAAGCGATAATTAGCACGATAATACGCTTATCAGTTGAAATCGTGGCCAGCATATTCTGAATGGTTTTCATTCCGCCCGACTCAGTAGTCACATTGTATGCGAATAACGCCATCACGATCACGAACATGATTGGCCAAATACCCATGATGATCCCTTCTAAGGCTCCCGTCATGGTATCTAAAACAGGTAATTTAAAGCTAAAAATTGCAAGCACAATTGTTAATACCAATCCAATTACACAAGCTCGTGCAGCTGGCATGCGCATCACACCAAGTGAAATAATCAACCAAATGATTGGCAACAACGCAATCGCAAACTTAATCCACATCTAACCCATCCTTTATCGTAAAATATCTTGTAGTATATTTAATCATTAAATAAGTCAAAAGTTAAAACCAAATACTCAAATTTTATTAATTATTACAAATTCTAAAATTTTTGCTTGCAACTTTGCTCAACAAACTATATAACAATTAATGGAAAGTAAAATTTCTCACATCATTTGAGAACTACTCCTCGGAATGGAGTAGTTCTTTTTCTTTTTCAAATAAAAAACAGGTTGAATTTCTCAACCTGCTTTATTTCTATTAACGATGTTTAACTACATGGAGGCCATAAGCAACCAGATAAATTACTACTTCGATTGTAGCAATAAAGAATGTGACAGGCCAATTAGTGATAAAACCTAAGTATAGACCTGCCCAAACACCAATTAAGGCAAAGAAAACCGACCATGCAATCATCGCTGGAATTGTTCGACCAATATAACGGGCCGTTGAAGATGGCAATGTTAGCAAAATAAATACTAACAATGAACCAACAATTTGTGCACCGATAGCAACTGACATAGCTAAAGAAATTAAGAAAACAATTCCTACTAAGCCAGTATGCACACCGTGCGCAATCGCACCTATATGGTCAAATGAATCAAAGTTCAAGTTCCTTTGAACCAGCAAAATCATCAGCAAAACGATAACTGATAAAACAACCAATTGGATTACGCCTTGCTTGTCTACGCCGATAATACTACCGAACAAAATATTCGTCGCATAACGGCTGTTAGACCCTGAAATAGCTAGGAACAAGACACCCAATCCAATAAAAAGTGCAGAAATCGCACTAATTGAAGATTCCTTTTGATCACTATGCAAAGACAATTCACCAACGCCAATCGAACCTAATAACGTGAAGAGCAGCATCCCCCATAACGGCGCAATACCGATAAACACGGCAAAGGCTGCCCCCGCAAAGCCAATTTCTGACAAAGTATGAGCTAAAAAGGCATAGCTGCGTGCTACAACATAAACTCCGACGACCCCACAGGTAATCGCAATAAATGTACTTGCTAAGAAGGCATAACGCATAAATTCATATTGAAACATTATTCGAAATCCTCCTTAAACTCACTCATCTTTCCTTGTCTGATTGAACCCTTGTTAAGGTACAAGTAATCAGTCATATATTTTTTAGCTAACGGAATATCATGAGTAACGAACAAAACCGTAATTTTGTGTTCTTGATTAAGGTGCTTGATTAGCCCCATTAATTCTTCCTTAGCCGCCGGATCAAGACTCGCTGTTGCTTCATCCAAGATAATCATATTAGGACTATCCAGCAGCGCCTGAGCTAAATATGCACGCTGTTTTTGACCTCCTGAAGCTTCACCCATTCGAGTATCCTTAATCGAATCTAAGTGAGTTTCAATCAATTGATGATCAATTTGATCCTTCACCTTTTTTGTTTTAAAAAGTGGTGCATTTAAACCTATAAATGCACGAATTGAAAGTGGATATTCTGAATCAATATTTCTAAATTGTGGCACATAGCCTAATTTAACATCTGATGAGAATTTATAGCTACCATCAGTTGGCGTAAGCATCCCCATCAAAATCTTAATTAATGTTGTCTTTCCCGTTCCGTTTGGTCCCAAGAGAGCAGTCATTGATCCTTTTTCAAGATGAAAGTTAATATCCTGAAAAACGGTCTTTGTATCAAATCTCATTGAAAGATCATTCACATCTAAAATCAATTTAGCATCCCCTTTACTTGCTAAATTCTATCTATTTTTTGCTAATATTAGCTAAATTTTGGTAATTTTCTCTCATCCAATCCAAGTAAGTCATATGATTTGGAATTGTTTCGCGAACGTTAAGTATTGGCACACCGTTTTCCTTAGCAAGCTTAACAAAAGTCTTAACAGTTGAACTACTTGCTTGAGTGTTATTAACAAAGAATGCGATCTTCTTATCCTTAATTTCATTAGTCATCTTATTGATGGTCTTAGGACTTGGATCAGTACCATTTTCAATTGCTTCTTTAAATTCCTTGTCGCCAATCTTGTAGCCAGCTTCTTCTAAACCGTAATCAAAAACAGGTTCACTAACGAAAACAGGCTTATTGTTCTTCTTATCAGTTGACTTGGCAATTTGCTTGATCTTAGCGACTTTAGCTAAGTACTTGTCACCATTTTCCTTAAAGTAAGCTGCATGTTTTTTGTCTAACTTAGACAGACGCTTAACTAAGTAGTTAACATACTTGGTTGGCATATCTAAATCATACCAGATATGAGGGTTGTCGCCCTTCTTGAGTCCCATTAAGTCTTCACCCACCAAGACTGGTTTCTTGCTTACTGAACTAGCTAACTTGTTCATCCAAGTGTCATAACCCAAGCCATTAGCTACGATAATGTTAGCCTTAGTCAATTCCTTGGCATCTGCAGTTGTTGGTTCAAAATCGTGTGGGTCAGTTGCACTGTTTTTAATAATGGCTTGAACACTGCCGTAATTACCTACAACATTCTTAGCAATATCTGCATAAACATTAGTTGTAGTCACAATTGAAACCTTGTCAGAGTTAGTTTTTGCACCTTTTTTATTTGAGCATGCGGAAGCTAAGAGCATAATCATGCCCATTAATCCCATGATAAAAAGTGACTTAGTAATTCTAGATTTTATTTTTCTCAATATAATTTCCTCCATACAAAAAAAGCATTTAAATCAGAAAGTTCAGCAATTCTTTTCTGACTTAAAGTTAGAATAAGCTAGTTTGATAATCGTGTCAATATTTTTAAGCGTATACAAATAGCACCAGTGCCTCTTAGACCTGATGCTATCAATAAAAACTTATAAATTATAAGAAATGTTTAAAATATAAAATTTGCTGAATTTTATTTAAATGCTTTTGTTCTAGAATTACATCATTATATAAACATATTTTTATATGCTTGTCAAACTATTCTTTGACGTGCTGACGTAAAACATCCAAGATTTTAATAATATGATTATCAGCTAAACTATAGTACTTTTCCTGCTTAACCCGTTCACTTTTAACCAACTTAGCTTCTTCTAAAATTCTAAGATGACGTGAAATAGCTGGTTGACTCACATCGAATTGCTTAACCAAATTATTTACACTACTTTTTTGATGATCATTTAAATAATAAAGAATCTGAATACGAATTGGATGATTGAGAGCCCTGGTGATCCGGATAATTTGATCGTTCAACTTTTTCACCTACTTACTAGTTTTAGCTTAATATATCCCTTAATTTTTCTCACAAAAAAACGCTACCCGAAGGTAGCGCAAAACATAACAGAGTATCTTGACTCAAGTAGAGATCATCAAGATGTTTATATTATAATACTTTTTTTACATAATGGAGCATTTTTTAATTAATAACTTAAATTATTTTACTCCAGTACATATTTTTATTCGTCAGGATCATCCTTAACGTTCTTCTTCCAGAAACTCATGATCAAACCGGCTACGATAGAACCGATAATAGTTGCCAAGAAGTAGAACAAAATGTGACTTGGTCCACCAATGTTACCAGCAAGTGGTGATACCCAAAGACCACCGTGAGGAGCTGGAACACCAACGTGCCATAAACCAACTAAGGCACCACCAACGGCTGAACCGATGATACATGAAGGAATTACGTGACCTGGGTCAGCAGCTGCAAATGGAATAGCACCTTCAGTAATGAATGAGAATCCTAATACCCAGTTTGAAACACCTGCACGACGTTCTTCCAAAGTATATCTATTCTTGAAGAAAGTAGTACCGATAGCAGTAGCAAATGGTGGAACCATACCACCAACCATAACAGCAGCCATTAAGATAGCAGCAGTAGTTGAGTGTGGGTCGTTAGCAAAAGCACCTGAAGCAAATACGTAAGCAGCCTTGTTGAAAGGACCACCCATATCGATTGACATCATACCAGCCAAGATAGTAGTAAGAAGTACCAAGTTACCAGTACCCATACCATTCAAGAAGTGGGTAATAGCAAAGTTAATACCACTGAAGATTGGGTTGATGATGTAGAACATAATAGCTGCGATTAACAGCAAACCTAAGATTGGGTAGAACAGCATTGGCTTCATACCTTCAACTGAGTGAGGTAATTTAGCAAATAGCTTCTTCAAACCAATCATTAAGTAACCAGCGATGAAACCGGCAGCAATACCACCTAAGAATCCAGCTGGTGAAGTTGCGTGTGATTGAACGTTAACTTGGAATTGACCGTTAACGATCGCAGCCATGTAACCACCAACGAAACCTGGCATAAGAGCTGGCAAGTCACCGATTGATTCAGCAATGTAAGCAGCAAGAACTGGAACCATGAAGGCAAAGGCCAAGTTACCAGCGTTGTTCAAGAAGATAAATGCAGGAGACTTAGCACCACCACCGTAGTTTTCTACGATGAAGGAGATAGCCATCAAGATACCACCACCAATAACGAATGGAAGCATGTGGCTGATACCGTTCATTAAGTTCTTGTAAATACCTGCCCATAAGCCTGGCTTTTCAGTGCTTGATGATTCTTCTGACTTGTCAGATGCACTTGCGTGGTAAACATCTGCCTTGTCATCCATAATGTCATCAATCAATTCACCTGGCTTGTTGATACCATCAACAACTGGACGGTTAACTAAGTGCTTACCGTCAAAACGTGGCATATCAACTTTCTTATCAGAAGCGATAATAACACCTTTAGCACGCTTAATTTCATCAGGGGTTAACTTATCCTTAACACCTTCTGAACCGTTAGTTTCGATTCTAACTTCGATACCGCGCTTCTTACCTTCCTTGATCAAGGCTTCTTGAGCCATGTAAGTATGGGCAATACCGTTGATACATGCAGTAACACCAACGATCAAAGGCTTGTTATCATCTGAACTGCCTTGAGCCTTAGCAGCTTCCTTAGCCTTTTTAGCTTCGGCAGCCTTCTTGTCTTCTTCGTCCTTCTTAGTTTCAGCCTTTTCGAAAAGATCGATAACTTCTTCTGGAGTCTTAGCAGCCTTAAGTTTTTCAACCAATTCTGGATCAATTAATAAACCCGAAAGCTTAGCTAAAGCTTGAAGGTGAGTATTGTCAGCACCAGCTGGTGCAGTAATCATGAAGAATAAGTGAACTGGTTGACCATCAAGTGAGTTGTAGTCAATACCTTCTTTACTCTTAGCGAACAACACACGAGCCTTGTTAATTGACTTGTTACGTGCGTGAGGCATCGCAATTCCGCCACCAATACCGGTAGTAGATTCATTTTCACGGTCCCAGATGGACTTGATAAATGCATCTTCGTCGTTAACGATATCGGTTGCAACTTCAAGGTCAGCCATTTCTTTAATGGCATCTTCTTTGTTTTTAGCCTTGAGTTCCATAATCATGGACTCAGGACTTAATATGTCCTTAATTCTCATATATCTTTCCCCTTTAAATTAAGAAATTTGTTCAACCTTAATCTGTGGCAATACTGCGTCGATTTGACTCTTCACAGCGATATCCTTGGTAAATGCAGTAGCAGCACCACAAGCCATACCAATTCTAAAGCCTTCCTTAGGATCTTGAGTCTTGTAGTAAGTACCAACAAAACCAGCGATCATTGAGTCACCGGCACCAACTGAGTTGACAGCAGTACCAACGGCACCCTTAGCGTGGTATACGTGATCCTTAGTCAAAAGGAAACCACCTTCGCCAGCCATTGAAACCATGACATTTTGTGCACCCATATCAAGCAATTTTTGTGCGTATTCAAGCATCACATCGCTAGAATCAAAGGTTACGCCAAAGAGGTCAGCCAATTCGTGGTGGTTAGGCTTGATTACTAATGGCTTGTATTCCAAAGTATCAAGAAGAGCTTGACCAGTAGTATCAACTACGAATTCTGCACCAGCTTCCTTAATAGTTGGAAGAAGTGATTGATAAAAATCAGTTGGTAAGCTTGGAGTAAGTGAACCACTCATGACAACAATGTCACCCTTTTTCAAGTCGTTCAAACGATCCTTGAAAGCAGTGATTTCTTGGTCAGTAATGTTAGGACCAGCTGCGTTAATTTCAGTTTCCTTTTCTGCATGAATCTTAACGTTCACACGAGTGTTGTCTGAAATAGTAACGAAGTCACTTTCAATTCTCTTTTGGTTTAATTGGCGAACCAATTCCTTGCCAGTGAAACCACCAACAAAGCCCCAAGCAGTGTTATCAACACTTAATTGGTTAAGAATTTGAGAAACGTTAATTCCTTTCCCACCTGCTAAAAATGCATCATTATTAGTTCTGTTAACTTCCCCGCGGTTAACTTTTTCTAATTGAAGAACATAGTCAAGCGCTGGGTTAACAGTTACTGTATAGATCATTATTTTGCCTCCTCTAGGTTGATATCGGCAGGTAATGCCGCTTTTTGACTGGATTTAAGTTGATCTGTTACCACGTAAACGTCCTTGGTGTTGGCGAAAACCGCAAAGTTGCGTTCACCAATCTTGGATGAATCAGCTAAAACATAGGCATGTCTAGCTTGTTTAATTTCGGCAGCCTTAATTGCAGATTCTTCGGGATCTGGCGTTGTAAGATTGCCATTTTTTTCGATTCCGTTAGCTCCAACAAAACTAACTGAAAAGTTCATCCCTCTAATTTGAGCGAGTGCAGTTTGACCAATCACGGCATGAGTGTCATCTTTGACCTCGCCACCAATTAAGATGGTCTTAATGCCGTGATTCAAGCTACATAACGCCGTTTCAACACCATTGGTAATGATCTTCACCTTGGGAACATCGGCCAAAAATGGGACTAACTCATATGTGGTCGTTCCCGCATCGATAAATACATTATCACCGGGTTGAACAAAGTTGCGAGCTGCATACTTAGCAATCGCAATTTTAACGTCATGATTCAAATTAAAGCGGACGTTTTGGGAAACATCACGAGAAAAATTTTTTACTGATTGAGCACCGCCATGCACACGCTTAAGCATTCCGTTCTTCTCCATCTGAATAAGATCGCGACGGATAGTTGATTCGGATGTATCAGTTAAGTCGCATAACTCGCTAACGCGGCATACTTCGTGCTGATTAACGTAGTTTTCAATTAAGCTTTGGCGTTCCTGTGTCAGCATTTCTTTTTCACCTCGATCATTATTGTATCCGCTTTTTTCTCCAAAATCAATCACATTTCTTCAAAAATAATCATTTTAATTAATTATTCTTCATTAAAATTCATTTTTATGCATTTTTTACGCAAAAAACAGATCATGTGTATTTACATGATCTGTTTTCGTAGTCACTGATAATTATTCTTAGTCATTTTACCCTATTTGACGAAGAATAAACAAAAATGACGAAAAAAACCAGCAAGATTATTTCTTGCTGGCTAAATAAATATTCTAATTAAGCAATCCACGCTTAAAGTTTTGCCATGGACCTAAATCATCAGTTTGTAAAATCAACTTCGGATAGATACGTCTGATCCACATAAAGGAAATTACTATTGCTAACAAAGCAGCCACAGCTGAAATTCCTGCTTCAAAGCCAGTCGCATTTCCTTTCAGCACTCTCATTGGCATAATGAATGATGATAAGAATGGAACATATGACAAAATCTTAGCCCAGATCGGATCACCTGCTGATTGCAAGTTGATTGCGATCAAGAAGCCAACAATACCGACAGTCGTCAAAGGTGAAACTGCCTTATTTGCATTCTCGCTCTTAGCAGTCAAAGCACCACAAAATGCGGCGAAGATGATGAATAATACTAAAGCTAGTACCGTGAACAGTAGGCCCCAGGACAAAAGGTTGCCTACGACTTGGTCGATCATCGGTTTGAACTTGTTGAAACTGTCGCTAACCCCACCAATATACGGTGCAGCATAATAACAACCTGCTAACCCTAACGCATAAATTAACACCTGGGTAATAATTTCACCAAAAATGCCCAAAATTTTACCAGTTATGCGCGTTAACGGTGTTTGGTTCATCCCCCTTTATAAAATCATATTAAAACGACAGCTTCACATGTAAAGAAGGACCGATTTGGTATCAAAAAAGCTTCAACTAGTTCATGAAATACACTAGTTGAAGTCTTATAATATTCAACTTTAATATTTTTTCACCCACAAAAAATAGCCACCGAATTTAATCGATGGCTACAAACTTATTTTTATTTTTCTACGTATTCACCGTTGCAATAATCAAAGACAACTTCGCGATCAGCTAACTTAACTATAATCTGTTGATATTCATGTGCATAACCATGATGTGCCAACTTAATTTCCACATGACCGTCAGCAACTTCCACATCGTACCAGTTGTATTCGCCATTTTGGTAATTGAAGTCCAGACCGTTATCTTGGTAATGAGTGTACTTACCTTTGTCGCCAAAGACTCTGAAGGTCATGGTCTTATCTGGCTCATCAGAAATGTGGCTAACTTCATTGCCCCATGGCAAAATCGTATTCTTCTTAATAAACAATGGCAATTTATCAATTGGAGCGTCAACCAGGATCGTATTCTTGCCGCTATATTCAACGCCATTCCAGAAATCAATCCATTCACCTTCTGGCAAGTAGACTGCACGGCTAGTTTGACCTTCTTGAACAACTGGAGCTGTCAAAATGTCTTCGCCCACCATGTATTCATCATTCATGTTATACACATGTGGATCATTTTCATAATTCAAAATAAGTGGACGCATGATTGGCAACCCAGTTTTACTTTCACGATAAAATTCATCGTACAAGTATGGTACAAAACGGTAACGTAACTTCAAGTACTTACGATAAATTGATAATGTTGGTTCACCAAATACCCATGGCTCTTGTGAGCGAGTGCCTAGAGCCGCGTGGTTTCTGTAAAGTGGGCTAAACAAAGCGCCTTCAATCCAGCGAGTCAAAAGTTCAGGGGTAGTATCGGCACCAAAACCACCAATATCAGTACCGGCAAAAGTAAAACCACTCATCCCCAAGTTACATAATTGCGGAATCATCATTTGCACGTGTGTCCATAAACTTTGGTTATCACCAGTCCAAACTGTGGAAAACTTTTGTGTTCCAGCATATGCAGCACGAGTAATTACAAATGGACGCTTGCCCGAGTACTTCTTAAGTCCCTCATAAGTTGCCTTAGCCATGTTATGACCATAGACATTGTGCATCTTTTTATGAGTGGTTTCCTCATCTTCATTATGGAAGACTACATCTTCTGGAACTTCACCTCTAAATGAAGCTGGTTCGTTCATATCGTCCCAAATACCTGAGACGCCTAAGTCAACTAAGTACTTGCAGTTCTTGGCCCACCATTCACGTACTTGCTTGCGACCAAAGTCTGGGAAGACTGCATCCCCTGGCCAAACTTCATTCACATAAACAGTGCCATCTGGAGCCTTAACGAAGTAGCCCTTTTCAAGACCCTCTTGGTAGATCTTGTAGTCGTCATCCTTCTTTACACCCGGGTCGATGATCGTAATAATTCTGAAGCCGAGCTTACGCATCTTTTTAACAAAATCTTCTGGAGCTTCATAGGTATCTTTTCTCCAAGTGAAGACACGATATCCATCCATGTAGTCGATATCAAGGTGTAAAACATCGCATGGCAAATCATATTTGCGCAAATTTTCAGCGATCTTTTCTACTTGTTTTTGGCTGACACTATAGCCCCAACGTGATTGTTGATAACCTAATGTCCACCTTTGAGGCATTGGTACACGGCCGGTCAGATAAGTATAGTTAGTGATAACTTCCTTAAGTGAATCACCGCCAATAATGTAGTAATCAATATTGCCATCAACTGCTGAGTAGTAATAATAATTGTTGCTTTCTTTACCTAGATCAATGTGGTTGCGGTAAGTATTGTCAAAAAAGATACCGTAAGGATGACCATTTTTAATACCAAGTAAAATTGGAATTGACTTATAAAGTCGAGTGAAACTTTCTACTTGCGGATCAGGATTATCAGTATTCCAGTTGTCATAAGCATAATGACGCTTGTTTAAGAAACCTGTTTTATCACCCAGGCCATAAAATTGTTCATCGCTGGCTAAAGTCTTGATAATTTCATAATAGTTTTCATCATGCATACCCAGCAATTTCTTAACATCATGGCCTTCTGATTCAGCTAGCTTCAAGTGCTCTTTGTCCATCTGACGATCGATTGGCGTTCTACTGCCGCGATAATCAATAATTAACGGATCGCCTTTTTCATCATAAACATCAATCTTTTCGTCATCGTATGCCTTAACAGTTAACTTTTCAGTTGTTATTTCAGCATGATCGCCTTTATCTTCAACATCAAAGTCAGTCTTAATTTCCTTATCGCCTTCAATGGCGTAAGAATTGCTGGCGTTGCCGCGATCTTGAAACACACGAATAATCTCTGGAGTTAAGACTGTTAACTCTAAAGGTTTATCTTGATAATTTAAAATAATTTTTTGTCCATCTTTAGTAAAGTTAATTAATTTATTAGTCATAAAATTCCCCTATTCAAGCTTTTTTGTATTCGCTTTCAATTTTAGCATAATAGTGCGCTCGATTAACTTAAAACTGGGAATCCGAAACTTTTTCCAACAAAAAAACCGCCTTGCGGCGGCTTCGTTAATTGAAAATATCTGACATTTTAGTTGGAATATTATTATTTTTAACAAAATATTTTTTAAAAGTAGTGAAATCTTGGTCTTCTCGATCTCGGTGTACGTACATATCATGCACTGCCCAAAATGCGGTAATTGCTAAATTAACACCTAGAACAATCAATAAACCAATCAAAATATATAGTAAGTAGATCATTATACGTACACCTCCTAAATCGTTATTTGGCCCAGCGTGATATCTTCAATGAAATATCTTACAAAAGCCTCTGCAAAACTCATGCCTTGTCCATTGTAGACATGCCATTCTTCACGCTTTGCTCCAATTGTTCTAGCCATACTGACTAAAAAACAAATGGCTAAATAAACTAAAACTATGTTTGCAACTATCATAATGACCATGTCCACACGTCCTTCCTCATCTGTATCACTTAACTAATACACTAATATCTATTGCCTAATTTGTCAATATCTAATTCAAAATTTCACTAATGGATTTTACTTATCATGCTTCCCGCCAATATACAAAAAGCCATAAATCGCTGGTCCAATTACAATTGCACCGGCAACAGAAGTAACTAGTACTACGACAAAACGTGGCATTGCAAAAAAGTCTGCACTAAAACCCTTACCAGCCCAGGCTCCGACAAATACTATTGCCCAAGCAATTAGCATTGAGATAAATAATTTTAAAGCTGAAAATTCATTTTTATTTTTCATCATCTTCACCTTTATCTTCATCATCTGGCACATACTTAAGCAAATCACCAGGTTGGCAATCTAATGCCTTACAAATTTTGCTAAGTGTATCAAAACGAACACCATGTGCCTTACCTGTTTTCAAAATAGACAAGTTCGCCGGTGTAATCCCAATTTCTTTAGCTAAATCTTTTGACTTCATCTTTCTTTTTAACAGCATAAAGTCAACAGTTACTTCAATCATCTGTTTTCATCCCCATTAAATAAAAGTATCTGATTCTTGTTGCAGCTTTAAACCAGATTTAAATACTAGATAAATAATATAGATAATTGCTAAAAAGATTAAGGCATTCCAGCTACTTGCTACCCATTCACTAGAAAGCTGGTCTGCTTTAGCAAATTCACCAGTCACGCAAATCAACAAGACATTGACCCAATTTAGTATAGTATAAATACCTACAGTCGCCAGCAACCGCTGCAATAATTGCAGGTTATCTTGTTCAAAATACTTCTCTTGATTTAAATTTACAATCATTTTTTGTAAATAATGAACAATTACAATCATCACAATATCGGCAATTAATGCCACAGCAATCACCATCCATGCTGAAGGACCATTGCTTACTTTAAAAAATGGAGTAATCATCATCTGGCGAATCCAGCCTTGCGTTCCGGGCGTTATGACTGCAGCAACTAAAAAGATCAAATAGAAGATCGCCATCAAAACAAAGTATATTTCGCCAATCCAGGCTACGATGTTAAGTAATTTAAAAACTTTATTTTTCATTTATATTCTCCCTTCCTAAATAATCTTGTTAGTGTCATCACGTAAGGCTAAGCCATGCTTAAAGATCAAGTAGACAACATAGACAATCGCAATAAATACCAGATCAGCAATATATGCATTAGGATAAAATGGTGTGCTGTCCATTGGCAAGATAATTGCCCAGGAAATAATTGACAACACTGTATAAACAATTGATCTAATTAACAATTGCTTCAATTCATGCAGGTTAGCCTGATCAAAGTAAACTTCTTGCTTGATATTCTTGATCAAGTGCCGCACATTATGAATGCCAAGATTAAAGAAAATAACAGCTATCAAACCAATAATCATAAAAAATGGTAGTATATGCCAAAATTGGCTACTATACTGGCGTAAACCAGGTTCTTTAGCAATTTCTCTGATTACATCTGGCATTTTAACTAATAAGAATACAAAAGATCCTGCCATGAGTGTACATACAGCAATTGAAAACCACATAAATATTTCAATAATCCAGCTAATTACCGTTATTAGATTCAGGATAAACTTTTTCATAATTCATTCCTCCCTATAGAGTTATCTACCTCTCATTAATTTTATTGTATTACGATAATTACTGGCTGTAAATATATAATTTTATATTGAGGTGCAAAAAAATAGCTATCAAACCATTTTAGGTTAATAGCTATTTTCTTATATTTAATTTCTGTTTTATCTTCTACCAATGCCCGAAAAGGCCAAGCCTAAGGCTGCACCACCAAGTGCTCCTGCTTGATGAGAGACAGGGCGAACACCATTAGCAATCTCATAGTGAAATTCAGTCACACCCTTAGATAACTTGCTTTGCCAGCTTAAAGGATCAAGACCAACACGAATTAAGTTGCAAACATAGTTAGCTGATTCGCCAGTTTCGAGTTGATGCTTAGCATTAAGCAAAACTTTGCGTTCTTCTGGTTTAGTATTTTCGTTTACTAACAAATCAGTAATATTATTCAAAAGCCAAATCTTCAAGTCGTTTTCATCTTCTTGATACATTTTGAGACCTTCTTTGATTTTTCATTTGCTCTTATTATAGTCCTAAAAAATCAAAATGAACCTTCAAAATTAATTCTCTAATCAACGAAAAGCCTGGCAAAAAATCGTCGCAATTATGCCTTCATAAAGCGCAGCCATTCCCCAGGGGACATGATAATCTTCTTTTACTATTGTGTTCTAAACATCTATTAAATCATTCATTCTCTCATATAACCTATTTACAATATTACGATTTACTATATTATAATATTGTAAATTATAGTCCAACAAAATACCGAACCAGCTTCGCACTGATTCGGTATTTTTTACTTATACATATATTTCTTACATGCTTCTTCAGGATCCATCCCGTGACGAATCTTAAGCGCAACCTCAATTGACACGTCAGCAATAATTGATTGCGGATCAATCACGTTATAAGGATGATCTGGTGCCTTTTCTTGAGCTAAAGATAATTCAGTACAACCAAGCAAAATAACGTTGCAGCCATACTTATCATGCATTGTTTTCAAAATCTTGTGATACAAGTCATGATCAACAATGCCTTTTTCTTTAATATCAGAATAAATCAATTCATTGACCATCGGCTGAATCTCAGGACCACCTAATTCTACCGTCCTGCCAACTTTTTGAATTTCATCGGCATATAAATGATCATAAATTGACCCTTCTGTAGCAATTAAGCCAATTTTCTTTTCATCAGGATAATTATCAATAAAATTGTGCACTGCAATCCGCATCATATGCAAGAATGGCTTATCAGTAAGTGCTACCAAATCATCATAGAAATAATGCGCAGTGTTGCATGGCATTACCAAAAAGTCTGTTCCCAGCTTGTCCTGGCCTTCTACATCATCTTTTAAATCATAAAAGAAGTTAGGCTTAGAATGATCCTTAATATAAGCAGTTCTATCAGGAACTTGAGCATCATTAACCAAAATATAGTTTAAATAATCTTGGTCTCGCGCAATTTTTACTCGATGGTTAATTAAACGAACATAACTTTCAGTGGCAATGGTTCCCATCCCACCAATAATACTAAAGAAATGTTTCATCTTATCTTCTACTTTCTAAAATGCTCTTTTTGACCTTCTAATTCATTGATTACTTCTTGAGCAACTACGATATCTGATGGATATGGAGTATTTACGCCGCGAATCTTTTGGAATGCATCTGCACCCTTGCCGCAGATTAAGACTACATCATCTGGACCAGCCATAGCAATCGCGTCATGAATAGCTTTCTTACGGTCTAATTCAATTGTAACGTCGCATTTAGAGTGATCAATACCTGAATCTATTTCTTCGGCAATACTCTTAGGGTCTTCGAATCCTGGATCATCAGTAGTCAAAAATGCTTTATCTGCATATGCACTTAAACTTTCACTAAAGCCTGGACGACGAGATACCCCTTTATCACCAGGTGCACCAACGACCACAATAATCTTAGGATTATTAAATTCACTTTGCATGAAGTTCATTAAAGCCATCATCGAAGCTTTATTGTGTGCATAGTCAACTACAACCATTCCGTGGCTCTTAGTTCTTTCAGTTTGCATACGACCTGGAATAGTTACATCACGAATACCCTTAGCACATTGATCATGGTTAAGGCCTGCAAGACCAGCACCGATAATCGCAGCAGTACCGTTTGATTCATTAAAGTCACCAAGCATCTTCAAAGTATAGTCACCATTGATTGGCAATTTACGTGCCTTATCACTAGAGCAGAATAACTTGAAGCGAGTTTCCTTCATATCTAATTCTTGAGAAGCAAATCTGAAATCAATTGGTACCTTTAAATCCGGATTTTCAAAATCTTCTCTAGCAAATAAGTAAATGCTATCAGGATTAGTAGTAGTGGTTGCTGCAGCGTAAACCTCATTGAAGTGAGCAGTTTCTGCATTGATAATACACTTGCGTGAATTTACCAATAATTGCAACTTGCAGTGTAAGTAATCTGCAAAATTAGGGTGTTCATTTGGTCCAATATGGTCTGGACTAATATTCAAGAAGAAACCTAAATCATAAGTTAAACCAAAGACACGATTCTTCTTGTATGCTTGACTTGAAACTTCCATTACCAAGTGAGTCATTCCGTTATCAACAGCAGTACGCATGTCACGGAACAAGTCCAAACTTTCTGGGGTAGTCAAACTAGACTTAAAACTATCTTCTGGCTTTGGTCCAACAACGTCATTAACTGATGAAATCAAAGCAGTCTTGCCGCCATTAGCTTGGTCGAGCATTCCCTTTAAAAAGTATGCAGAAGTAGTCTTACCCTTAGTTCCAGTAAATGCTACTACATACAAATCATCTTGTGGAAAACGGAAGAATGCTGCTGAAAGTAATGCCATTGCCTTTGATACGTCACGTACGATCAATGCATGCATCCCTTTACCTTCTGGATAAGGTTGTTCAGCTACGTAACAGATTGCTCCATTATCTTTAGCCATTGATAAATATGTTGGTCTAAAGCCTGCACCTTTACAGAAGAATAAAGTGTTAGTTTGGATATCACGTGAATCATATGACACGTATTCCATCTTGGTTGCTACAGTATCTTGTACTGCACTTGACTTAAGTAAATGATGCTCTTTTAAAATTAAAATACAGGTATTTAAAGAAATACTCATTTTTTCTCCTCGTTGTATTAAAACATTTCATTCAAAATTATAACACAGCTAGCCCTTGCTGTTTGCCTTCTTAGGATTAAGTGGTAAACGAATAATAAAACTTGTCCAATTCTTATCCGATTCGCATCTAATAGTTCCGTGATGCAAATCAACCACACCCTTGGTGATAGAAAGTCCCAATCCTGTACCACCAGTTTTTGTATTGCGCGATGTCTCCACGCGGTAAAAACGATCAAATATCTTTTTCAACGATTTCTTCGGAATAGGTTCACCATTATTTTCTACACGTAATTCAACTTCACGTTTATTTACTAGATTAGCCACTAATTTAATCTGCGTAGCGCCAATACCGTATTTAAAGGCATTAGAAATCAAATTATTATAAACTCGCACTAATTTTTCTGCATCAGCCTTAATGATTAAATTTTTGGGCCGAGCTTCAATTTTAATTTCTATGCCCTTTTTCTCAGCTTCTAGTTCAAATCCCGCAGCAACTTGCTCTAACATTGAATAAATATGTAAATTGCTCAAATTCAACTTAGTAGATTTAAGGGTAGTATATTCAAATAAATCATTGGCAAGAGACTTCATCTGCTCAGCCTTAGTATACGCAATGTTAACGTATTTTTGCTGATCTTCTGGTGAGGCAACCCCACTTTTCAACAATCCCAAATAACCAATAATTGAAGTTAACGGCGTTCTGATATCATGCGAAACGTTGGTAATCAATTCATCTTTTGACTGTTCAATTGCACGTTCCTCATTAATTGAATTAACCGTACTATCAACTAAAGAATTAATAGAATCAACCACATGTTGCAAATCTGGACGAACTCGAAAGTTGATTCGATGATCAAAGTGTCCACTTGCAATATAATGCAATTCTGAAATTACGTGGCGTAGCTGCATTTGATGATAGCGTCTAATCAGTCGCCAATATAAAACGACAATATCGCCTATCTCCATCAAAATAATAAACGTATTCTGCCAAGACCAAAGATGATACCCACCAGCAAATGTCATTGTTTTTTTCAAAAAATAAATGCCATTAACTAAGCTCTCATCTTGCAAAATAGCCAGGTGAATCAGAATAATAATTGATAAATTTAACAAAAGCAGAAGGACGATGGTTACCACTCCTTCTGCAAACAACTCACTTTTTTCAGCGCCAGTAAGCTTGACGCGTTCTTTTTTCATTAACTACGCCTCGACTTTATATCCTACGCCCCAAACGGTTTGAATGACATCTTCACCGCCGGTAGCTTTTTGAATCTTATCACGCAAGTGTGAAACGTGAACCATAACAGTTTTAGCTGAAACAATAGATTCTTGTTGCCATACGCGTTCAAAGATTTCATCTGCTGAAAATACCCGGTTAGGATGACTAGCTAAAAGATATAAAATACCAAATTCAAGAGCAGTTAATTGAATTGCTTTGCCATCAATAGTTTTAACTTCGTGTGAATCACGGTTAATAACTAATGGACCTACCTCCAAAACATCTGGTTCATCATCTTTAACTTGTTTTTGACTACGACGAAGAAGTGAACGAACCCTAGCCATTACTTCAAGTGGATTGAATGGCTTAGATACATAATCGTCGGCACCGGTGATTAACCCTTGAATCTTGTCCATGTCGCCAGTCTTAGCTGAAACAATAATAATTGGAATATCTGAATCTTTTCTGACTTCCTTAATTACTTCAATTCCTGACATATTTGGCATCATTATATCCAGTATCATCAAAGCGATATCTGGAGTCGTGGTTAATTTAGTAATTGCTTCTTTGCCGCTATATGCCGCAATTGGTTCATAACCTTCATTTTTCAGATAGATGCTTAATAATTCTACGATTTCCTTGTCATCATCAACAACTAAGATTTTCATAAAGAAAACCCCTCTCTTTATTTTGCTAATTGATTATAGTCTGTATCTTTATCTACTAGTGTAGCAGACCCTATGGTCTATATTTTACTATTTTTCAATAAAAGGCTGAAAGGTAAAGCTATTTTTTAGAAAAATACAAAAAATAGAGCAACTTGTGCTCTATTTTACTTCTATTCAATTTCTTTTTTACCAGTGTAAAGCTCATAGTAGTAACCCTTTTGCTTCAATAGCTCTTCGTGGTTACCAGATTCAATGATATGACCATGATCAAGTACCAAGATCAAATCAGAGTTTACGATAGTTGACAAACGGTGGGCGATAACAAAACTAGTTCGTCCAGCAAGCAAGTTGTCCATACCTGCTTGAACCATCTTTTCGGTCTTAGTATCAATACTTGAGGTTGCTTCATCCAAGATCATTACAGGTTCGTCAGCAATCATCGCTCTAGCGATACTGAGAAGCTGCATTTGACCTTGAGATAAGTCGCCGCCATCACCATCAATCACAGTATCGTAACCGTGATCAAGGTCATGGATAAATTCATCAGCGTGTGACAACTTAGCTGCTTGGTAAACATCATCGTCACTAGCATCAGGATTACCAAAGCGAATGTTATCCATAATACTGCCAGTGAAGAGGTGGGTTTCCTGCAATACGATTGATAATGACTTACGCAAATCATCCTTCTTGATCTGTTTAATCGGGATACCATCATACGTAATTTTACCTGAATCAATATCATAGAATCGGTTCAACATATTTGAAATGGTAGTCTTCCCAGCACCAGTTTCACCAACCAAGGCAACTTTCATCCCTGGCTTGGCATTGATTGAAATATCATGCAAAATTTGGTGTTCTGGAACATAGCTAAAATTAACATGATCAAAAATGATGTGTCCGCGAACCGGTACTTTCTTAACAGAACCATCTTTTTCAGGAACATTCCAATTCCACATACTGCCGACTTCAGCACCTCGTGAAATTGTAACATCACCATTGTCAGTTTCAGAAGCTTGATCTTCCAAATTAAAGATTCTTTCGGCACCGGCTAAAGCTATCACAATTGAGTTCAACTGTTGTGAAATCTGGGCAATTGGCATACTAAACTGCTTTGATAATTGCAAGAATGAACCAATAGCACCAAGAGATAATGGAGCCCAGCCGTTAATAGCCACAGCACCACCAACAAAGGCAATTAAAACATAGAGCAAGTTGCCCATGTTACCCATGATTGGGAAAAGGATAGTGGCATAGGTGTTGGCCTTACCTGAAGCTTGACGCAATTCTTCGTTATACTTATCAAAACCTGTTTTAGATTCTGGTTCATGACTGAAGACCTTAATAACCTTTAACCCATTAAGCATTTCTTCGTTATAACCATTGATTTGTCCCAACTTCTTCTGTTGAACTTGGAAGTAGTGACTTGATCTTAAAGTCAAGAAACGCACGATACCAAATGACATGGCAAAGATAATGAATGAAAATACAGTAAGTTGCCAGCTAAGTGAGAACATCGCTACCACAACGAAGATCAAACTTAAAGCTGAGTTAGTAAATTGTGGAATGGACTGTGAAATCATCTGCATCAAGGTATCGATATCGTTAGTATAACGACTCATGATATCGCCAAATTCATTTTGATCAAAGTATGAAATTGGCAAGCTTTCCATGTGGGTGAACATTTCGTTACGAACACGGAATTGTACCTTTTGAGCTAACACACCCATTAACATGTTGAACAAATAGTTAGACAAAAATCCAATGGCATAAATACCAAACATTACCGCAATAGCAGTTGCAAGTGGACCATAATTTGGCACCTTTTCCTTAGTTAGCGGAATAATGTAATCATTGATTAATCGTTCAATAAATAATGAACCGATAACATTACTTGCCGCTGCTAAAACGATGGTAATCATGGAAATGATGAGCATCCATGGACTTGTACTGTTTACTAATTTAAGCAAACGCATCAAAATCTTAATTCGATTGCCCTTAGTTTGATTTTTATTATCTACTGCTTGACCCATAACGCTCACCTACTTTCCTTGTTCTTCTTGGAACTTAGCAATTGAACTATAAAGCTCATTAGTCTTCATCAATTCTTCATGCGTTCCAATATCTTGAATTTTACCGTGATCCATCACGATGATGCGGTCAGCATCCTTAATTGAAACAATTCTTTGTGAAATGATGATCTTCGTTGTATCTGGCATGTCTTTAGCCAAAGAAGTTCTAATTTCACGTTCAGTACTGGTATCAACAGCTGAAGTTGAATCATCCAAAATTAAAATCTTAGGATTCTTAAGCAAGGCTCTCGCAATAGTAATTCTCTGCTTTTGACCACCAGAGACGTTATTACCACCTTGTTCGATCATGGTATCGTAACCATCCGGCATTTCACGAATAAAGCCATCAGCATGCGCAATCTTAGCCGCAGCTACAACTTGTTCATCGGTTGCATTTTCGTTACCCCATTTGAGGTTATCTTTTACTGTACCAGTGAACAAAACGTTGTTTTGCAAAACCATCGCAACGTTATCACGCAACGTCTTTAAGTCATATGACTTAACGTTATGACCCGCTACACGAACGGCACCTGCCGTTACATCATATAAACGCGGAATCATTGAAACCAAAGTTGACTTAGAAGAACCAGTTTCACCGATAATTCCTAGAGTTTCACCCGATTTGATATGCAAATTGATATCATGTAACGCATCAGTCTTGTCAGCTAGTTCATATTTAAAACTTACATGATCAAAAATAATTTCACCATTAGTTAAACGCTTAAGTGGCTTTTTAGGATTTTCAATAGTTGGCTTTTCAGTAATGACGGCAGCAATACGACGACCACTGGCACCTGAAACAACTAATTGCGTAGTAATCATAGCTAAAATATTCAAACTGAACAAAACAGAGTTTGAATAAGTAAACATTGAGATAAGTTGACCAGTTTGCAAACTGCCACCAACAACTTCTTTAGCACCAAACCAGCAGATAGCCAAAGTTGAAATGTTCAAAACAGCCGCTACAACTAACGCATTTAAAGACATGATCTTTTGTGCGGTAGCGAATAACTTATAGATAAAGCCTGATGACTTCTCAAATTGTTTAATCTGATCTTTTTCTTGAACGTAAGTCTTTACTTCGCGAATCCCCCGAACATTTTCACGAACGACTTGGTTCATACGGTCATATCCTCTAAAAATTTTAGGGAAATATGGATATGCTGCTTTAATAATTAATCCTAATAGAATCGCAAAAATTGGGCCTATAACTAAGAAAATCAAAGATAATCTTGGACTAATTATGATAGACATCACAATTGAAACGATGAACATCATTGGTGCTCTAACCGCAATTCTGATAATCATCTGATATGCCATTTGTACGTTATTAACATCAGTAGTCAAACGCGTAACCAAACTGGCACTTGAGAAACGATCAATATTTTCAAAAGAATAGTCCTGCATATGGTAGAACATATCTTTACGTAAATTAGATGCAAAACCCGCTGCAGCATGTGCGGAAACATAACTCGCACTCGCACCTAATATCAGTGAAACTATAGTTATTATCAGTAATAACAACCCCATTTTACTGATATAGGGCATATTCCCCTTCATAATTCCATTATCAATCAAAATTCCGACCAAATATGGAATCAGCATTTCGATAATTACTTCACCAATAACGAATAATGGTGAGAGCAATGACAATTTTTTGTATTGTCTAATCGATTTGCTTAGTGTTTTGACCATATAGACCCACCTTTCCATGCACTTCATAAATAAAAAGATAAATAGGCTATTACCTATTTATCTTTTTTGATGTTATTAAATTAAGTATGTACTTTTTTAAAAAAAGAAGCAAATTATTTGCGTTGCATATTTGGTGCAAACGGTGAACCAGTGATCTTGTAATATCTTCTGAATAAGTAACGAGCACCAAATGCAACTGCCGCAATAATAATATCTACTTCACCTGGCAATACCGGGTTAATAGGTCTTAAGCCTGGAAGAGATAGTAACCAAATCCAGACGAATAATACGACAACAACGCCTATCATCCCTAAAATGATTTTAGCCCATGATTGGCGCTTACCATTTTTAGGCATTATCCAGTCATTATATTTCACCATACCGATGCCCATTACGATACCAACACTGGCTAAGGTTAAAATACCCATTTGTGAATTCTTAGGTTGTTTAGTTTCAAATAAAGCAACAACTCCAAACAAACCAACAAAAATTGCAAGATACATTAATGCACCATCAATAGCTAATTGCCAAAATGGAGTTGCAACGGGCTTCTTATCCGGATGAAGCATTTGCTCTGCCTTAATCTTTGGCGAAGCTAAGTATAAACCATTAGCTGGTTGTCCATGACGTTGTGCCACTACAATTTCACCTAATAGTTTATCAGTCATCTCTACTGCTTCGGCACGGGAAATTGAACCTTGCAATTGCAATTCTTTTTCCAAACGAAAAACGTAATCTTGATTTTTATTACTTAACTTATTACGTAATTCCTTTGGATCCATTTGTTTAATTTTTTCATCTTGATTGTCAGCTTCAGTTTGACGCTTTAACTTTGCTTGTTTTTCGCTATCAATATTTGAAGCTGTTTGTTCTTTTTTTGTCTCTTCAGCCATTCTTCCTCCTAGACATTAAATCTAAATTCGATAATGTCACCATCTTGAACTTCGTAGTCCTTACCTTCAAGACGCAACTTACCAGCTTCCTTAACCTTTTGCATAGTTTCAAGCTTGTCTAAATCATCGAAGGAAACAACTTCTGCACGAATGAAGCCACGTTCAAAGTCTGAGTGAATAACACCAGCAACTTGTGGAGCCTTCATACCCTTGTGGAAAGTCCATGCACGAGTTTCAGGACCACCAGCAGTAAAGAAGGTTCTAAGACCTAAGATGTGGTAAGCGGCACGAATCAAACGGTCCAAACCAGATTCTTCAACGCCTTCCATTTCAAGGAATTCCTTCTTTTCATCGTCAGCCATGCCAGCGATTTCTTCTTCAGTTGCAGCAGAAATACCCAAGCATTCAGCACCTTCGCTTTCAGCGTGCTTCTTAACGATTTGGTAGTACTTGTCGCTTTCTGGATCAGCCATTGAATCTTCAGCAATGTTAGCAACATAAATAACTGGCTTAGAAGTCAAAAGGAATAAGCCCTTAACAATCTTTTGTTCATCTTCATTAAAGTCGATTGAACGAGCAGCATTACCTTCTTCAAGAACTGGTTGCAATTTGTTAAGTACAGCCATTTCTGCCTTAGCTTCCTTGTCACCTTGTTGAGCAACCTTCTTTACCTTGTTAATGCGACGGTTAACAGCATCAAGGTCAGCAATTGCAAGTTCCAAATTAATAGTATTAATGTCTTCTTCTGGATCAACCTTACCTGTAACTGAGGTAATGTTGTCATCATCAAAAGCACGAACTACGTGAACAATAGCATCAGTTTGGCGAATGTTTTCGAGGAATTTGTTACCAAGACCTTCACCCTTTGAAGCACCCTTTACCAAACCAGCAATATCAGTAAATTCAAAAGTAGTGTGCACAATCTTCTTAGCAGGAATTAATTCTTGGATTCTTGCTAAACGCTTGTCAGGAACTTCAACCATCCCGACATTTGGTTCAATGGTGGCAAATGGGTAGTTAGCCATTTCTGCACCAGCCTTAGTAATCGCATTAAACAAAGTTGACTTACCAACGTTTGGCAAACCAACGATACCAGCAGTTAATGACATTTGTTGTCCTCTTTTTCTAAAAAACTATTTTAATATTTTATCTTACTTGTCTATTTTATCTAAAATTAGGGCGAGCGATACGATCTTTTGGCACATATTGCTCTTTTTTTGCATTAACCGGATCATTAGCTTTAGTTAAAACCTTTTTCATCTTCCGATTAAATTCGCTACGCGGCATCATAACCATATGGCCGCATCCCATACACTTCAGCTTAATATCAGCACCCATACGCAAAATTTCCCAGTCGTTGACTTGGCATGCGTGAGACTTTTTCATTTGAACTGTATCAGCTAAATTATAAGTGATTTCTTTAGTCATCTAAATCAACACCTAACAAATCAAGAATTCTATTCAACTCTTCGGCAGAAGTGAAATCAATTGATAGGTGACCTTTACCCTTTTTAGTCTCTGAAATATTAACGCTTGCGCCAAATTTATTAGACAATTGGTTTTCGCTTGCTCTAATAAAGGCTGACTTTTTAATAGCCTTCTTTTGGGGCTTTTTGGCATTCATTTCATTGACCAAGGCTTCAACCTTACGAACAGGTATCCCTTCTTGGGCCACCTTTTTGGCTAAACTATCAATTTTATCTTTGTCTTTTAAAGCTAAAAGAGTTCTAGCTTGACCCATTGATAATTCGCCATGTTGCAATAAACGCTTAGTTTTGCTTGGCAAAGTCAATAAACGTAAATAATTGGCAATGTATGGACGAGACTTGCCCATTCTCTTAGAAACTTCTTCCTGAGTTAAACCCAGATTCTTTTGTAGCATTTCATAAGCTTGTGCTTCTTCAAGTGGGGTCAAATCTTCACGTTGCAAGTTTTCTAAGACGGCTACTTCCATCATTTGACTTTCGTCAAACTTGCGAACGATTGCAGGAATGGTCTTTTTCTTAGCTAATTTTGATGCACGATAGCGCCGTTCACCTGCAATAATCTCATAACCATTAACAGACTTGCGGACGATAATAGGCTGAAAAACGCCATTTTCCTTAATAGAATCAGATAATTCTTTCAGGCTCTTGTCATCAAATCGCTTTCTAGGCTGATATGGATTAGAGCGAATCTCACTTAAATTGAGTTCTTGAACTTCTTCAGTTTCCTCAATTTGTGGTTCATCATCAAATAAAGCTTCGATACCACGACCTAATCCGCCTTTTTTTCTATTTTCTTTACTTCTGGAGTCTCTTACCATGAGCTTTTAACACCTCTTTTGCTAAATCATCATATACCTTAGCACCACGAGATCTTGGAGCATATTCGGTAATCGGCTGACCATAACTTGGTGCTTCTGCCAATTTAGTGATTCTTGGAATAATTGTTTTATAAACTTTTTTACTAAAGTATGATTGAACTTCCTTAACTACTTCTGCACCTAAATTGGTTCTAGCATCTAACATAGTTAAAAGGACGCCTTCAACACCTAAGTCCTTGTTAAAGTGCTTTTGTACTAAACGAATAGTATTCAAAAGCTGACTTAAACCTTCCATAGCATAATATTCACTTTGAACTGGAATCAAAATTGAGTCAGACGCAGTAAAAGCATTAATTGAAAGTTGACCTAATGAAGGAGGACAATCAATAAAAATAAAATCATATTGATCACTAATTGCATCTAAAGCTGACTTCAATCTTGTTTCACGTGCCATCATGCTAATTAATTCAGTTTCAGCACCTGATAAATTGATTGTTGCTGGAACCATGTCTAACTTAGCTATTGATGTATGATGAATTGTATCTTGGATTGGAATTTCGTCAATCAAAACATTGTAAATGTCCTGGTCAATCTCTGATTTTTCAATTCCTAAACCAGAGGTGGCATTTCCTTGTGGGTCAATATCCACAATTAAAACACGGTAACCACGGTCGGCAATTGAGGCTGCTAAATTGATAGTAGTAGTGGTCTTACCCACGCCACCTTTTTGGTTAGCAACCGAAATTACATTTACCATATTTTCCATCCTTTCTACTTTCTCTTTAATTCAATGGTGATTTTGTAATCATCTGGATTTTTATCTTCTTTAATTTTAACTTTAATTCCTGAATCTTTAGCCAACTTAACAGCCTTCTTAATGGTATTAATTTGAACTTTAAGGTCCTTTGGAATGCGGTTAACAACACGCTTTTGTTCTGCTTTTTCCTTTTTCTTAGGTTGAGGATTAAAGTAAGCATCCACATCTTTAGCAATTTCTTCAGTTTGCTTTACATTTAAGCCTTTAGCTTCAATCTCAGCTAAAACTCGCTTTTGATCAGCATCATCAAGATTTAAAAGAGCACGGCCATGACGAGCAGTAATTTTTCCTTCAACCAAAGCAGTTTGCACGTCATCATCTAACTTAAGTAAACGCAACTTGTTTGCGACATATGATTGAGACTTACCCATATCTTTAGCCAAAGCAGTTTGAGTTAAATCATTTAATTTCATCAAATTAGTATAGGCTTTAGCTTCATCAATAGGATTCAAGTCTTCACGTTGCAAATTTTCAATTAAAGCAAGAGAAGCTGCTTGATCATCATTCATGTTTTTGACAATGGCAGGAATAGTCTCCCAGCCTAAACTCTTAGCAGCACGGTAGCGACGTTCACCTGCAATAATCTCATAGTGATCATCACCATCTTCACGTACTACAATCGGTTGAAGCAATCCATCTTGATCAAGAGTATCCGCCAATTCCTTAATTGAATCATCAGAAAATTGACGTCGTGGTTGATATTGATTAGGAACAATCTTATCTAACTCAAGATCTTGAATTTGCTTATTCTTGGGGATTTCTTCATCATGATGCATAAAAGAAAATAATGACATTTTTCATCCTCCTATTAACATATTGGTTTACGCCGCGGCGTCCCCGCTTGACGAGGGTATTTCTTTGGCGTTTCTTTAACTTTTTTAACCAAAACCAAAGTTCTTTCTTCTGTAGTTCCTGGCAAAGTTAACTCTTCATCTTTAATTAATTTACCTCCGAGAACTGCAAGTGCCTTTTGTCCTTCATCCAGTTCATCTTCAGCTTTTGGTCCTTTAAGAGCTACAAAATAACCATCTTTTTTAACCAATGGTAGACAATATTCGCTTAAAACACTCATCTTGGCTACAGCCCGTGCAGTAATAATATCAAACTTTTCGCGATAAAGCTTATTTTGACCAACATCTTCAGCACGGCCATGAACTAACTCCACATTATCCAAATCTAATTTAGCAATCAAATCTTTCAAAAAAGTCAGCCTTTTAGCCAGCGAATCAACAATTGTTACTTTAAGAGATGGCTTTAAAATCTTTAATGGGATCGAAGGAAATCCGGCCCCAGCTCCGACATCACAAAGAGTAGCACCATCTTTAAAAACATCGCCAAAAACAAAGAGTGGCGTAACACTATCATAAAAATGTTTGAGATAAACTTCATTTTCTTCCGTAATTCGAGTCAAGTTAACATGTTCATTGACTTCAATTAAGAATTTAAAATAAAGTTTAAATTGCTCTTTTTGTTTATCAGTTAATACAAAATTATGTTTTGATAATTCTAAAATAAATTTTTCAGGATTCATTTTTCACCCGTGAAACCTTGTTTCACACTTCTAAATTTAACGCTAATTATACTTATTAGTAAAGAGAAATCGTCCTTACAATTATCAACTATTTCATTGCAATCGTCAAAGTTTTGTCGCATGCAAAATAGGGTATAATATTCCGCAAAGGAGAAATAAAAATGGTTGTTACTTTAATTGTTTTGGCTTACTTAGCTTATAAAGCCTATACAGGCTATAAAACCGGTTTTACCAGATATATTATTGGTTTAATTTGTTCCGCTATTGTCTTTATGGTCGCAATTTTTATGCAAAATCCGTTTGGCAATTGGCTTTACACCCAAGTTACAGGAGAAATGATTCGAAGCAATTCAACAACTAATGTTGAATTAATGATTGCACGTTTTGCTGCATTCTTCATTATCTTCTTCGTTGGTAAGATGATCATGAAAATATTTAAGGGCTGGATTCCTGATAAAAATCCACATGCCACTAATCTTGGCAGCCTTTTAGACAATGTCTTAGGAGCTTTGGCATCCCTAGTAGCCAGTTACTTCGTAGTCTACGTTGTCTTGTCCATGTTCAATGCATTGCAAAATCCATGGTTCATGCAACAAACAATAGATTCTAGCTTCTTACGCTTCATTATCTACAGTACACCTGGACTTTCTAACGGCGTCTTCAACAGTATCTTCAACATCGGTAAGACCGTTGGTTAAACAAAATAGGACTAAACAAACAATTTGCTTAGCCCTATTTTTTATTGATTAAAATTATCATATTCAACATGTTCATCATTATAAACAAAAATTGCCCCAACACGGTCAGGATCATCATGCCAGCCTTTTAGCGGATGACCTGCAAAGAATAATCTCTTGCATTCAATTTCTGCTTCCACGGATGTTTTGGTAAAAGTAGTTACGCCTGACAAATCCGTTTTTACAGGATAACCAGTTCTAGGATCGATTAAATGATGATACTTATGTCCATTAACTACTAAGTAACGCTCATACGTACCACTAGTCACAGCTGAACATTCTCCTACCATTACAGAGGTAATATTGTCGCCGCGAGGCTCTTTAGGATCTTGAATCCCAATCACCCATTTACCATTGTCTCGCTTAGGTGAATCGCCTACCAGAAGGATATTACCACCTAAATTAATAATCCCTGCTTCAACACCATATGCTAGCCATAAATCACGAATGCGGTCGGCGATCCAGCCCTTGGCAATACCACCAAGATCCAGTTCCATCCCCTTCATTTGAAGAAAAACAGTTTGATCTTGATCATTTAATTCCACCTTAAAAGGATTCGTCAGTAACATCTTATCTTTGATTTCTTCATCTTTTGGAACATGGGCACCTTTAAAACCAATGTGCCACAATTTTACTACTGGTCCAATTAAGGCATTAAAGCCAAAATTCTCTCTGCTTTTTTCTACGGCTAACTTCACTAGGCTGTAGACTGCACTTGAAACTTGAACAGGATGCTCACCTGAGGCATGGTTAATATCCATTACTTCAGATTGATCACGATTAACAGTAAAAATATCTTCATAATGATCAATTAAATCAAAAGATTTTTTCAACAGGCTTCGATCTTGTGTCCCAAATATTTGCAAAGTAATCGATGTACCTAAAGCATGGTGATGCCCTACTACTTGTTCTAATGCTAAATCTTTAATCATTTTAATTCCTAGTTTTCTAAATACAATTCACGTAATCTATCACGCAATTCCGACGTTACGCCAATTTTTTCTTTAAGATAATTATCGATACTACCGAAGTCTTTTTCAATTGCAATTAATGCAGTATCTAAAAATGCATCGGATACGGAACCTAAAATACGCATATTAGCACGGAAGCATAAATTTTCTCCTTCTTCTTGCATCTTTTTATCCCGTAAAGCACGATAGTCATTTAGCATATAATTTGAATATAAATAATCCTGCCTAATAGTTTCCATATCAACACCCAATAGGTAAAGAACAACTACGGTAACAATACCTGTTCTATCTTTACCTTCAGAGCAATGATACAACACTGCACCATCTTCAGTATTGGCTAAAACTTCTAAAATTTTATGAATACTATTTTGAGCGTGTTCTTTTAATACATGTGAACGATAGCGATCACACATCATTTTAAAGCCAGCATATTGGTCATGACGATAAATTTCAAATGTCTTAGCAAGGTCTTTTTTGCCTCCTTGCGTATTATCATCAGTCGAAATAGATAAATCAATGTGTTCTACGCCCGGAATTTTACTATCAGGCATCTTATGACACTCTAATGGCGAACGTAAATCAATGATTTTGATCAAACCATAATCAAGCAAGAATTGCTGATCATGCAGCGTTATATTACTGATCTTCCCCGTTCTCAGTAAACGATGCATTTTTACTCTACGTCCATGATCACCAATATAGCCGCCCAAATCACGCGGATTACGAACTTGCTCTAGTGACAAAACAACTGGATTCACCATTTAATTCACCCCATTACATTTTTTGAGAAAAAACCGGATAGTTTTCTATCCGGTAATTTTACTATTGAGTTAGATAACTGGCAAAATTATTTATTTGCTTGTTCTACAAACTTAATGAAATTGTCCATCATTACATCTAATTGCTTGATGTAATCTTCATTTGAAAGATCACCAGTAGTTTTATCGAAGTTTCTTGCAGCGCCACCAATTAAGATTTCATTGCCTGGTAATACGTTGGCACTCATATCAGGTGAAAGCAAAATTTCTCGTGCATCTTCTTGAGCACGACTTGAACCTTGAATGCCGTATGATGTACCAACAACTGCTGCTGGCTTCATCTTCATTACGTCAGGGCCAGCATGTGAGCCAAGCCATTCAAGTGCACTCTTAAGAGCTGCAGGAATAGCATGATCATATTCAGGTGTTGTCAAGATTACGCCATCTGCATTCTTAATATCTTCAATCCAATTCTTGGTAGCTTCATCAGGTTCATCCGTTCTAGAGAAAGGCTTAATTTGATCAATTTCTTTAACTTCAAAATCAGCCTTATCTGCATAACGCTTAGCAATAAATTTTGCTAAAAAACGATTATATGAAAATGGAGCATTTGTACCAACGACTACTAATAATTTCATTTAAATAAGCCCCCTACTTAGTAAGTTGTGCATACCAATCATCTACTTCATCAAAGAAGTGATTCAAAAACTTAAGCGTACCTGGTTCGGTTAAATTGCCCTCTTCGTCAAATTGTTGTGGTGCAATTCCCATCATAAATTCATCGCCGTTAAATACGTGAGCACTAAAACCAGGAGCAGCCAAAATACTCTTTAAACGAGTTTGAGAACGAGCACCACCTTGAGGCATTGGTGAAGTTGAAACAATCACAACTGGCTTGTCATGGAAAGGATGAACTGAACTAGAAAGCCATTCAAGTGCACTCTTTAAAGCACTTGTAACTGAGTGTTGTTGCTCAGGAGAACCGATTAAGATCATGTCAGCCTCTCCTACTTTTTCGCCTAAATCTAAAATTTCTTTAGGAGCTTCAACACCTTCTTTAAACATTGGTAAGCCCTTAACAGTTGCAAAGTCGAAGTCGTATTTATAATCTAAATTTTTGATAATAACTTTGAGTAATTTTTCGTTAAATGAGTTATCTGCATTTGAACCAGATAAAGCGAGTACCTTCATAAAAACCACCTTTCGAAAATTCCTTTACTATATATAATTATAACTTAATGGCCACAAAAATAGCTGAATTTTAACAGCAAAAAAAGACACTCCACAATTGTGAAGCGTCTTTTTTCATTAAAAAGCACAGATGATTGATGAAATATTATGCTAAGTTATCCTTCAGAGATGCTTCGTCATCTGCGGCAAACATAGGATTTTCCTCAGTTTCGCTAAGACGATTGTTAAGCATTGCATCATGGATTTGAGCATTCAAAACATTAATAATTTGATTTTGGTTGAAACTTGCAATTTCGTTAACAACTAATGCAGCTATACCGGTAGTTGAAATCCAGTTAGCAATTACAATGTCATTAATCTTGTCTTTATCATATCCAGTATCAGGATATTGTTCATTAAACTTTTCAATTCCAAGATCCATCAAAGTATCAGCAATAATCTTGCTACCGAATTTACCATCAACAAACATTGCACGGAACAAGTTAACATGCTTTTGTGCAAAATCAATGTATGATAAATCCAAGTCGATTAAAGGCTCACCAGTAAACTTTTGTTGTAAAGTGTGAGTTCTTAAATCTGAAGAAATTTTCTTCAATACTTGATTACGAAGATCTCCCATATTATCGAATTCTAGATATAAAGGTTGGGTTGAAAAATGTCCTGCCTTAGCAATACTACGAGCAGTTAATCCTTCAATTCCACCTTTAATAGCCATCTTATAAGCGGTATCTAAAATCTTATCTTTGCTTATTTCTTTTTTTCTTGCCATTTTAATACACCTCAATCATTTGCTAAGCATGTGCTTTTCAATACGCTTGTTATTTTTATCTTCATATACATCATATATCCAATAAATAACAAATGCAAGTCTAAGCAATACATTTTTGTCATTTTTTATAATCGCTTGAATAGCGATGATCCGTTGTCTCCAGTAAATTGATCATAATGTGATGACACTATTTCAATAACTGCTTGCTTATCTAATCCTTGTGCAGCACAAAATGAAAAGAAAGCTGCAGAAAGAATATAGCCCCGCTCACGATCGTCAGTCAGATTATCTGAAAATTTCATATTAATAGTATGATCTGCATAATCTGTCGTTAGCTCGATTGATTTATCTTCTGGTCCTTCGCTCATGTTAAGACCTCCTTTTTTACATATTTTTAATATAATATAAAAATTAATACAATTACATTATAATTATGTTACAAATGCGATTTAGAAAGCGTGATTTTTTATGAATAATGTAATCGGACGTTCATCGTGTACTTCTATTCTTATTGGTAAGAAGGCTTCTCTCACAGGAAGCGTAATTATTGGTCGTAATGAAGATGCTAAAACCGCTTGGCCCAAACATCTTGCATTTAATCCGCATCAAGATAATGTAAAAAATAACCATTTCAAATCAAAAGATAACAAATTTGAAATGGATTTACCTGAAACTATTTTTTCATATTCTTCAACACCAGAATGGACAGACAAGTACGGCGTCTTTGAAGAAGATGGTATCAATGAACATCATGTAGCAATGAGTGCTACTGAAAGTGCATATGCCAATGAAAGAGTATTAGCAGTTGATCCTTTTGATACAGAAAAAGGTATTTTAGAAGAAGCCATGGTAACCGTTGTTTTGCCATACGTTAAAACAGCCCGCGAAGGCGTACAACGTTTAGGTGAAATCGTCGAAAAGCATGGTGCTGCTGAAGCAGACGGTATTTTATTCAGTGACCCAGATGAAGCATGGTATATGGAAATCGGTTCAGGCCATCACTGGGTTGCTCAAAGAATTCCTGACGACTCTTACGCAGTAGTTGCTAACCAATTGGCAATCCAAGCTGTCGTCTTCGATGGTAATGATTTTATGTATTCAAAAGATCTAAAAGACTTTGTTTACCAAAATCAATTATGGCCTAAAGATGCCGTCTTTAACTGGCGTGAAATCTTTGGCACACATGACGATAGCGACTTGCATTACAACACACCTCGTGTCTGGATTGGGCAAAAATTATTAACTCCATCTGTCGAGCAAGAACCACAAGATTTTGACTTGCCATTTATTAGAAAACCGGACAAGCCAATTTCTATTCAAGACGCACAAGCCGTATTGAGCAATCATTACCAAAATACGCCTTATGATTTAACTAATCCTAAGAACAAGAATAATGCGACATTTAGACCTATTTCTGTTGCTACTACCCAAGAGTCTCACTTATTAGAATTAAACGGTGAAAACATGATTCATTGGTTAGCAATGGGTATAGCTGCACAAAGCGTTTATGTTCCATTTTACCCACAAGGAACTAAGGTCCCTACTATGTATAAATATGGCAAGGAAACTTACAGCACTAACTCTGCTTACTGGGTATTTAAACTGGCAAGCACCTTAGCTGACCGCGATTGGAATAAATATGGAACAGACTTAAGCAATGCCCAAGACGAAGCTAGAGAAAAGACTACCCGTCTGCGTTACGAATATGATCAAAAATTAGCTAAAGAAAGTGATCCAGCTAAGAGAATTGACCTTGTTAATGAAGCTAACGAAAAGATGGCTAAAACTGCTACGGATATTTTCAAAGAATTGTCTGCTAAATTAATCACCAAGCAAACTGGCGATTCACCTCTTCGCTTCAAGATGGATCCTAACTTATAGTTCATAACAAAAATACCTAGTTCAAAATTTTGAACTAGGTATTTTTTACTTCTTTTGACTCATCTTACCATCCATCATTTCATAAATATGATCCGCATATTTTTCAAGACGAGGGTCGTGCGTCACAATTAAAATTGCTTTTTCACGTTCTTTAGCCAGCTTCTTAAATAACTTACCAACTTCTTCTACATTTTGCGTATCTAAAGATGCCGTTGGTTCATCTGCTAGCAAAATCGCTGGGTTAGCATAAAGTGCCCGCGCGATTGCCACACGCTGCTGCTGACCACCTGACAATTCATTAGGATATTTTTTAACTAATTTAGTAATACCCAAATCCTCAAGCAATTTATCCAAATCTTCTTTAGACAAATTATCTTCCTTTTTAACTTTATCGACCAAAACAAATTGATCATGAACAGTTAAATACGGAACCAAATTATAGGCTTGTAAAATAAAACCTATTTCATTTAAACGCAAACTATTTCTTTTTTTATCAGAGAACTTGCTAATATCTTCTCCGTTAACGATAACTTGGCCTGAAGTTGGTTTCTGCAGTGAACCGGCAATAGTTAAAAACGTACTCTTACCGGCACCGGAAGGTCCCATAATCAGAACCAATTCGCTCTTATCAGCTTCAAAATTAATATCTTTTAAAGCTTCAACTTGCGCATCGCCTTTACCATAAATCTTTTCTACATCTTTTAACTCAATTACTGCCATTTTATTCACCAATTGCCTTTGCAGGATCAACCTTTAAAATTGATCTAATCGGAATCAAACTACCAATAATACCCATTACAAGCATCCCTAGCGTACCAGCAATCATAATAGTTGTGGTAAAGCTCATAGGCACCGCAGCTGGTAAAACAGCGGCTGTGACCCACATCAATATTAAGGCGATAATCACTCCCACAACGACCAAAATAATTGATTGACTAACTGTTGCACCAACTAGTGTCTTGCTTGGAATTCCCTGTGCTCTCATTACAGCCAAATTATGCATTTTTTGCATCGTCAAAATGTATAGGAAAACTGCAATGATAATTAGAGAAATGACAAATAAGAATCCAATCATTAACCCAAAGGTCATATTTTGTGCAGTATAACCTGGCAATTTATTAATAAATGTGGCAATCGGATATGTTTTTGCATCTTTATAGTTGTATTTATAATTAGCATTTTTGGAAACAATCGCTGCAGCAGCTACATTTGGTGCAACCATCCGCAGTTTTCTCCATGTAGCAAAAGAGCCATAGATAATTGGGGCAATGTTGATCTTGGCATTATTAACGAAGCCCACAATCTTATACTTTCTAGCTGAACCATTCAAACTAATCTTATCGCCTAAACGATAGCCTTTATCCCTTAAGCTTGAATCTACGGTAATTTCTGTTTTACCTTTTCCTCGTTTACCAGCTACTAAGTCCTGGTCTTTGTAAATAAATTGGTCTTTCTTAATCCCTAAAAATTGCGCAGAAACAGATGGCCGATTTTTAGATTTAACTACTACCGCCACTTGACCAATATATGCTTCATTTTTACCAATATCATCGTCTTTTAAATCTTTTTTAGTCAAAATAGATTGACTCAAACTAATATTGGAATTTTTATTTAAAACAATTTTCTTAGCATTCCAACTATCGATTGCCTGTGTATTTTCACTCGCTAATCCCACGGCTAATGAAGACAACATAAAAATCAAATAACTGATTAAAAAGATCATTAAAATGATTAAGCCATAGCGCAACTTTTCATGTTTAATTTCTTTTAGTGCTAAAAACAATTATTTCATCCCCTTTGCAATCATGTATAAACTCTTCTTGTAGCGAGCAAGGTTCTTCTCTTGATTTTCTGGGTCTGACAAGCAAAGATTGATTACTTCATGACTTAAAACCATTGCACTCCATAATTGTGGACTCATATTTAATAATTGTCTTGAATAAATCTTGAAGTTATCCGGAATTAAATATTCATTTTGCGACATGTGCAACTTCATCATTGGTTCATATTTACTGTTTTGAGTCTTATCAATAAATTTAGTAACTCGATCATAAAAATGATCAGGATCAAATTTTTCATTAGGACTCATATTAGCGTGAATAGTATCGATCGCAATATGATACATATAAACATAAGCATCTGTTAAATCATCGAAATACTTATAGAATGCACCACGTGCAATGTCTGCCTTTTTGACAATATGAGAAACTTTAGCATCTGCTAAAGGATATGTACTAAACTCTTCTAACAAAGCCTTTTCGATTCGTTCGCGTTTAGCGGAAGGTAAATTTTTAAATGTTGCTTTAACCATTTTTATCCTCTCTTTCAACACACTGACGTTTTGTCACCAATCAACTATTATACTATTCTTTTGTGACGCATTGTCAATGAATATACATAAAAAAAGCTGCTTGCTTTTTTACTAAGCAAGTAGCCGATTGTAGAAGATCATTCGTGCAATATTTTTCTTAACGCTAAATTTTGCTAGGGCACAATTATCCATCGTATCAATTTTATCCATATCGCCATTAGTTAAATAGTGCGCCGCCATCATTCGAATCAAACGACCATGAGCTACTACTAGCACCTTTTTATCAGGATACTTTTGGTACATTTCATCTAAAAAGTCACCGCAACGCTTGTCAAAAGCTTCGTAGCTTTCACCATTCTTGGCATATCTTATATAGTTGCGATTAACCTTTCCCCAAGGATCAACAATATCAGGATATTCCTTAACGATATCATCCATCTTCTTGCCATCCCAGTCACCAAAGTCAAATTCAAGCAAACGATCATCAAGATTGATCTTTTTCTTATCTTTAGTAAAAATTTTAGCGGTCTCGACTGCTCGCTTCATTGGACTAGAATATACTACGTCAAACTCATCTTCATCGAAGTTAGCTGCTGCTTTTTTAGCATAAGCGCGGCCATAATCATTTAATTCCGCATCAACATGCGCGCCTTGAAGACGATTATCCTTATTAACATCTGTTTGACCATGACGAATAAAAACTATTTCCATCATTAATACCTCGCATGACTTAATCAATGAATTAATTTTACGCGTAATTACGCAATCTTTCCAATTTCTTAATTTCTTTTCTACTAATTTTCCTATAAAAAAGTTTACAATAATAGTAGACCAATTTAGAAAGAAGAATGTTTATGTCCCGCATTACGATTGAAAGAGACGGTTTAACTCTCGTAGGTGACCGTGAAGAACCATTTGGTGAAATCTATGACATGGCTATTTTAATGCATGGTTTCACTGCTAATAGAAATACAGATTTATTAAGACAAATTGCCGATGATTTACGCGATGAAAATGTCGCTAGCGTTCGTTTTGATTTTAATGGTCACGGCGAAAGCGATGGTAAATTTGAAGATATGACTGTCTGCAACGAAATCGCCGACGGTAAGGCGATCTTGGACTATGTCCGCACCGATCCACACGTTCGAGACATCTTCTTAGTGGGACATTCTCAAGGTGGCGTAGTGGCATCAATGCTTGCAGGTCTTTATCCTGATGTTGTAAAAAAAGTAGTCCTCTTAGCTCCTGCAGCTCAATTAAAAGACGACGCATTAAAGGGTAACACTCAAGGTGCAACTTATGATCCAAATCATATTCCTGAAGTTGTGCCATTAGTAGGCAATAAATTAGGGATGAAGCTTGGCGGCTTTTACTTAAGAACTGCACAAGTTTTACCAATTTATGAAGTATCTCAACGTTTCACTAGACCAGTTTCCGTAATTGCCGGTACTAATGACCAAGTCGTTGATCCAAAATATGCTAAAAAATACGATGAAGTTTATGAAAACAGCAAATTACATATGATCCCTGATGCTGATCATAGATTTAGCGGTGAATACAAAGACATGGCAGCTGATTTAACTGCGCAATTTTTAAAGCCTGCGTTTTAACGACGTTTAAAATCAAAGTTAGTTCTAAAGACATAATGATCTGATGAACTAACTTCGGGCACAAATTGGAATTCAAAATCATGAAAATCTCGCAACTCTGCGGGATTTTTTATTTGGTTTTCGGCAATGAAGCGCACCATTTCACCGCGTGCCATCTTGGCATGAACACCTACAGTTTTCCATTGATCATTTTTTAATTCTTGAAAATCAATGGTAATCATTTTTCGATTTTCGTTTAAATACGGCTTAACCAACCGCATATATTGCTTGGAAGCTAGATTAATGACTGTGTCATCATCTTTAAACAGACTTTCAGCAATAGCATCACCCCAGAAATGGTACAAGCTATAATCAATAAAACCTTTCATCTTGGTATTAAGTTCTAAACGATATGGGCAAACACCATCAAAAGGTCTAAGCATCCCGTAAAAGCCAGATAAAATACGCAAATTTTTTTGAATATAATCAAGCGCTGGCTGAGTAAACAAATCCGGCGCCATATATTGGTATTGAATGCCTGAAAAAGCCAAAATAGCAGGCGTTAATCGTTCATCCAAATTCATATTCTTTAGCTGCTCGATACTCTGCTCTGTCACCTTTTTACTAGCATGCCATAACTCAGTTAATTGGTCTTCAGAACGCGATTTTAAAAATTTCTCCAGTACTTTAGTCTTATCCAAAAATTCAGGTTTAGACTCAACTAGAAAAGAATCACGATCAATTTTCATAATTTTTGCGGGTGCAATAATAATTTTCATTTTTAGATTTCACTTCTTTAGGTTAAACTTAACTAGTAATTAATAAGGAGGAAAAATGATGAATCCTGATTTTGCAATTGTCTTAGATTTTAAAATAAACGGAAATGCGGATGCGGACTTTTTAGTCAAAACTGCTAGAAACATTGGTGCACGTGCCGTGATAACCAATGCTCAAAAAGACGATTTTAAAGAAGCTTGCAGCAAATACACTATTTTTCTAGCTGACGAAGCAGACGGTGTCGATTTAAACAGTGATGATGTAATTGACACTATTGTTACTAATCGTCAAAATGGCAAAAATACTATCATTAACATCCCTGTAACCGACGGTAAATTTGACGATAATACTCAAAAGTTGCTTGATACCATTAATTCTTGGATGCACTTATTTGGTCATGCTTTAAATGAAGGCAAAAGTAGCACTCTTGAAAGCAACAATGGTTTTATTTTAGAGAATCGGCACGCAGATTACCAAAAATATGTTTTTGTAAAACGACCACTCCCTGAAAAAATTGAGGTTACCGGTTTAACTCAAGAACCTAACCGCGTTGAATGGATCGATCACAGAACTGATCTTGATTTTACTTTTAAAGACAGTAAATTGATCATCAATCTTACTGAACCAGAAAGTGATTTAGCTTGGCAAGTTTTGCGTATCCAAGCACATCGTCCAGAAGACGACATCATTCACACTGAATTCTAACAAAAAACCTTCTCGCAATGAGAAGTTTTTTTAGTTAATCTTCGATCCATTATCATAGAATTTTCTAAAGCGATGAGCTTCTTTGTCTAAAGTGATCTCATCATTTACTTGAGATAATTTATAGCCCACAAAATACGGAGGAGCCTCAAAACGGGTAATATATTTAGCACAAACACCACCATCTTCGCGTGGATAGAAGAACAAATTGTATGAATCACATCTGCCATTGTACATGATATTAAGCAAGTATTTAGCACCGCTCTGAATCCAATCTGCCCATAGGTCAATACTATCCTTAGTTAAAAGATTAATATTTAATTCTGTATATCCTTGTACGGGGTGTTCGGCAATATTGACTTCTACCCCATTTTCATCAAAAAGCGTTTCACCTTCAAAATTATTAGGGTGAATATATTTATAGCCATCTTCATGCTCAAGGCCCACAATCTGCATGTGTGGGTGAATCAAAGAACCGCCTGAATGCGGACCATAGTTTTTATACCAAACAACGGTCTGATAATCTTTATTAGCCGCCATTTTTTCAAAACATGCAAGGCTAAACCGCATCAATTTACGATTATGCTCTTTAGTATAAATACTAATATCACCATGGTGATCGCTTGATTCAATTAATACGGTCTGATTAGTATCACGCAGAGTAGGATATTTATTTTTCAGCCAAATCATGTCATCTTCTTTTTGATAAATATCAGTTAAATTAGCTACATCACAAAATGGACAAACCCTCTTCTTTTTGTCCTTACGGTAAGACTGCGGCTTATCTTTTGCAATATTCATTTGAAAAACAAGTGGATCATTATTCATATTTTCCCTCAAAGTCTGTTAAAATTAATAACGTATGTTATTCTAAAAGTATTATATAGTAACTTTACTAGGATAAAAATAGTTGCTATACTGTTTCAAAGCAAACACTTATTCGAAAATCTAATGAGATGGGTATTTGATAAAATGCAATCTAGAACGGAACTTAGAAAACATAATAATCGAAATAATCTCTATTTAATAATTATCGGCGTAATTGTCATAATTGCAATTATTGGTGGTGTAATTTTTTACAATAAGAAGGTAGAAAGCGAACAACGTGAGCGTGCCTTTGCTTCTACTCACTTCAATCCTAATGTTACAATCTATGGCGTTATGGTCGGCAAATTAACAGTTAATAAAGCTACAGCGAAGATTAACGAAAAAGCTGATAATGTCATCTTTTTAAGAAATAAAAAAATAGTTTCTGAAAGGGATGCAAATATTCAAACTGTTGATAAGCAAACTGTTAAAGAATATTTTGACAAGCAACATACAGATTTGATTAATAATCAAAAATATACTTATAACTCTACAGCTCTAAGCGAAGCAAAAGAAAAACTGAAGAAGATGCAAAGCGCTTCTGTAACTTATAATATCGCTGGTAAAAAATACACCTTAAAAGCTGAAGACTTAATTGGTGAAGTTACTTATAAGGATGGTAAGTATAAGTTCACTGATGTCAAAAACTTAACTAACAAACTTCATGACATCAATAAAGAAGTCCAAACGTTGAAAAAGAGCTATAAATTTATGGTACCTGTAGGCAATAAGGCTAAAGGCAAAACGGTCACTGTAACTAACGAAAGTTATGGTTGGGGCGTTTATGTAAAGAAAGCCCAAGCTGCTATAGAAAAGGCATTTATCGATGGTACTACAGAACTTGATGGCAGCAAATACATTTATGGCGATGGCTACAGTACTTATGCTCATGGTTATGGCAAGAGCAACAACGGTATCGGGAATAATTATGTTGTCGTTTCGATTAAAAACCAAGAATTATGGGTCGTTCGCAAAGGACGCGTTGTTGTTCATTTAAACGATGTAGTTACTGGTACTTTAGAGGGTGGAAAAGGCAACCAAACTCCAAAGGGTGTTTGGTACATCATGTATAAAGAGTCACCTAGCGTTTTACGCGGTTTCAATGACGACGGCTCCAAATACGCATCTAAAGTTCAATACTGGATGCCATTTACTTTAAGCGGCTGTGGCTTGCACGACGCTAGCTGGAGAAATGATTGGAGTAAGACTGCATACCTTCAAGGCGGCTCACATGGATGTGTTAACATTCGTCCTGCTGAAATTAGAAGCGTATGGAACAATGTTTCTACTAATGATGCCGTAATTGTTTACTAAGAAAATAACGTAAATTGCAATAATAAATTGAACACTTACGCTGTTTGATAGATTTTATCTAATTCTCTTTCGAAGATTTCATCTGGTGTGTGATATGCC
>NZ_PCZD01000069.1:0-8610 GCF_002553975.1 Lactobacillus sp. UMNPBX6 | reverse complement strand
GTAGACGTTGGTAAGAGAAATGGAAAGCACGAATAGTCCAAAATGTATGAAAATAGAACATAGTCATACATTTGCTTACATTTTTCATAGCAGTAAACGGGATCTACTTGTTAATGGCCACTTTGAGTAATTAGTGCCCTTAGAAGATCAAAATAAATATGCATGGAGCGTAAAACAAGATGAAAAACAAATCATTGGCTTTTTCCGTAAATTAGCTAAGCCAAATGATACGCTTGATCGTTATCTTTCCCTCTCAAATTTAGATCAAAATGCAGACTATATCATTAATCAAAAAAATAAGGTTAGTGGTAGAGTACTTACTAATTTTGGTTTGCGTGAACCATATCAATTCAATGCTTCTAATGGCGATACAACCCAAATGACTGGTGATTTTCAGTCGTATCTCTTTGAAATAGAAAAAGGATAGCAAAAAGGCCTAGCAAATACTGCTAGGTCTTTACTTATGCCCGCTAAAGGATTCGAACCTTCACTCAGTCACCTGAACAGCGACCTGAACGCTGCGCGTCTGCCAATTCCGCCAAGCGGGCATTTTTCTCATGTACATGAATAATAATACCAAATATTTGGTAAAATGTAAGCATAAATATACTTTATTATTCAAAAGGACGGGTTTCATGTTTTTTAGTAAAAAGATAAAACGAGCTGTTATTAGCCTCGTTGCTCTTATTTCGTTAGTATCGTGTGGTGCAACATTTTCAGCACCTGTTAAGGCGGATGTGGCTAATTATCAAACGGATCAAGTTAAATTAGATGTCAAGTCAGCAATCGCCATTGATAGTAACAGTGGCCAGGTTTTGTATGCAAAAAATGCAGATAAGACTTTGCCAATTGCTTCTATGACTAAACTTGTGACAGTTTACTTAACTTTAAATGCAATTAAGAATCAAAAACTATCTTGGGATCAAAAAGTTAAGCCAACCGCTTCTATTGTGAAGGTGGCTAATAATGCTGAGTATTCAAATGTACCTCTTAAGATGGGACATTCTTATACTATTAAGCAACTTTATCAAGCAACTTTGATCGAATCAGCTAATGGTGCTGCCATGCTTTTAGGACAAACTATCGCTGGTTCACAAAAGGCATTTATCGATCAAATGCGTGCACAAGTGAAGAAGTGGGGTATTAAAGATGCCAAAATTTACACTGCTTGTGGTTTGCCAAATGGCAATGTAGGCAAGGATGCATATCCTGGTGTAAGTAAAAATGCTGAAAATTCTATGTCAGCTAAGGACATGGCAATTGTAGGTCAAAACTTAATCAAAGATTTTCCTGAAGTATTAGAAACTACTAAATTAGCTCATTTAGACTTCAAAGACCAAGGTCATACTACTAAGATGGCTAACTTTAACTGGATGCTCAAGGGTCTTTCACAATATGATAAAGCTTATCCAGTCGATGGTTTAAAGACGGGTACTACTGATGCCGCAGGTGCTTGCTTTATTGGTACTATCAATCATGCAGGTGCACGTTTAATTACTGTAGTCATGGGTGCGCGTCACAAGGATGGTACTGACCCTGCACGTTTTATGCAAACTAAGAAGTTAATGAACTATGTCTTTACTAAGTATCGTCCAGTAACTTTTAACGCAGGTAGTCAAATGGCTGGTGCTAAAAACATCAAGGTAACTGATGGAGATAATGCCACTACTAATTTGGGTCTTAAAGAAAAGACAACAATTTGGGATCCTGCTGATGGTAAAACCTTAGTAGCTAAGTTAAACAAGCAAACAGTTGAGGCACCAATTACTAAAGGTCAAGTAGTAGGCAATTATCAATTTAAGTCTGGCAATGAAAAGATTGTTTCATTATCAAATCCTAATGGAATGAATGTAAAAGCTAAGGCACTTGCCGCAAATGGTAAGGTTAATTTCTTTGTAAGAATTTGGCGGATGCTTTTCGGGGGCAGATAAAATGACGGAAATAACTGAAGACATTTTAAAGAAAGTTATCAAAAAAAGAGCAAGTGACAGCTACAAAGGAAAATATGGTCGCGTGCTTTTAATTGGCGGTAGTGACAACTATGGCGGCGCAATTATTATGTCTACTGAAGGTGCTATAAATGCTGGTGCTGGGTTAGTAGCTACTGCAACACATCCTATGAATTTATCTGCTTTGCATGCTCGTTTGCCAGAAGCGATGTTTATTGACTGGCGCGATAGCAAGTTAGCGGATTTAATCAAAAAGGTGGACGTAGTTGTCTGCGGTCCTGGACTTGGGATGAGTGATTTAGCTAAACAAATTTTGGTAATTCTAAGAAGATGTACTTCAGAAAGTCAAACCGTGGTTTTGGATGCTAGTGCATTAGATTTAATTAGTGAAGACAAAACATTATTGCCTGCTAATGCTGGGCACTTGATTTTGACGCCACATCAAATGGAATGGCAAAGATTAAGTCAAATTCGTATCCCATTTCAAACAGATAGTGCTAATGTAGATGCTCTTAATCAGTTAATTCCGGATAGTAATGCAATGCTGGTTTTAAAATCTAATCATACACATGTTTATGATGGTACAGGTCAATTCTTTGTTAATCCAATCGGTAATCCTGGCATGGCTACTGGCGGCATGGGTGACACTTTGGCTGGAATCATCGGCGGTTTTGTTGCACAATTTGGTCCAAGCGTCGATACAGTTTTAGCAGCTGTTTATATTCATTCTTTAGCTGGTGATTTAATCAATAAAGATGATTATGTAGTTAGACCAACCAAAATTTCTAAAGTATTGCCTAAATTAATGAAAAAATATTCCGAATTAGACTAAACATGTTAAAATCTTATATAGCCATAAAAAACATCCCCATTATTAGGGATGTTTTTTAACATCATGCTATGAATACGCGTAGCATATTTCAATAAAACTAAAACTATTAATTAAAGAAGATTGCTATATTTATGAAGAAAAATATTGTTATTGGTGTTGCTAGTATTGTAATCGCATTCGGAGCTATTATTGGTTTAGCTAAGGCTTGTGCACCTAAGTCTGACGTTTCTCAAGAAGCGGTTTCTACTCAAAAAGTCGCTAAACAAAAGAAGAATAAAACTAAAAAGAAAAATTCTAAAGTAGATAGTGATATTTTGCGTCCATATAAAGATCCAAAGGATCTTAGAAAAGCCGGGACTTGGAATAGAAAGAGTGAAACTAAAAAGCACCCTAAGCTTAGTCCTACTGAAAAAGATTTAACTTTAAGAGTATCACTTGAAGGCAACCGTACCTATTTGCTTAGAAAAGGCAAGGTAATCTATACCATGTTGTCAAGTGGTGGTATTTATAAAAAAGGTAAGTCACTTACTCCAATAGGAACTTATACCATCCAAGCTGGCCGAGGTGATAGTTTCTTTAATTATGAATTAAATGAAGGGGCAAATAATTGGACAAGTTGGAGTCCAGATAATGTTTACTTGTTCCACTCTGTGCCAACTAAAGCTGATGGTAACTACAATATGAAGGAAGCTGCTAAATTGGGCAGAACTCAGGGATCTCATGGTTGTATTCGACTTAGTGTGCCAGATTCCAAGTGGCTAATGGACAATATTCCTGATGGCACTAAGGTTGTAATTAAAGATCGTTAATGCAGAAAAAGCGTTACTCAGTTTTGAGTAGCGCTTATTTTCATAGTGAGTTAAGCCATTCGAGTTGTCCTTCGTTGCGTGAGATAGCCCGCGTTAAGATCAAATAATGACCATAATTCTTTTTAATATTTTTTTGATCACTGAATAGTAATTTCTTGCGTGCATATAGGTGCTGCAATTGTGATTTGATTAATGCTTTTTCTTCATCAATTAATTCCGCAATCCGTGGATCATTTTGATCATTGATAAAAAATAATTTAAGTGAAAAGAGATCATGACTAACAGCTAATTCTGTGATAGGTTGCTTTATCCAATTTTCTAACTGGAGAGCGCCTTTTTTAGTTAGTGAATAAACGATCACTCGTGATCCCATCTTTGGACATGTTTTTAGCAAACCAGAGAATTGCTTGCATTTATTGCAGAGTATTCTTCCAGATTTGGGGATAACTGAAGTCGAAGTTACACCTCAGAAGCAGTTAAACAAGAAATTGCTAGAGAAGAATGTCATCATGGATCTGTGGGCAAAGAATAAGGATGGAAAAATCTTTGATGTGGAAATGCAAACGACCAAGCAAAAATGGCCTGGCATTAGATTTCGCTATTATCAATCCATAGCAGATCAGGATTCATTGAGGCCTGGCGAAGATCTTGATCAAATTGGGGGAACGTATATTATTTTCATTTACCCATTTGATCCATTCGGTGAAGGAAAATATATTTATGAAGGTGCGTTTCTTTTAGATAAAGATAATCCTGATTCGCAAGCTAATACGAAAACACATTGGATTTCGATTAATGCCAGGGGCTATAAAGGTAAGATTAAGTCAGAACTAAAAGATTTTTTAAATTATATTAAATATGGATTGACTAAAGATAGTAGCAATTTTATTAAGAAGATTGATCGGGAACGTTTAGATTACATTAGAAGTACAGAGTGGAGGGATGCCAAAATGAGCTTAGACGTACTATTGGCTGATGAAAGGGCAGAAGCTAGAAAAGAAGGCCGTCGACAAGGCCGTAAAGAAGGACGTGAGGAAGGGAAGGCATAGTAGAAGGAAAATTAGAAGGTAAACTGGAAGCTCAAAGAATAGGTGTAAAAAAATTCGTTCAAAATGTGCGCGAACTTGATCAGTCTGATGATTGGATTATGTCTAAATTGATCAAAGACTATGGCAAAGATTTTAGTGAAGCTGAGTTAAAAAAGTTGATGCTAGAAGCAGAACAAGAATAGTTTTTTACTTAAATTAGTAGCCAGCACCATTCTTTCCTGCTATAATCATCTTTGCTAGTAAGTTAGAAGTAGTAATTATTTCCTTTTTTAAGCGAGCCTATGTTGGTGGAAGATGGGTATTAAGGAATAACGAAGGCGTGTCTAACCGAATAAATAATGATTTTAAATAAGCGGATACTTTGTGTCAATTTGAGTGGTACCGCGGGTTAATGCTCGTCTCTTTCTATCTAGGATAGGAAGAGGCTTTTTTGTTTAGAAAAGAGGAAAATATGGACTTTAAGAATGAAGTTGTTGACTTAGTTGCTAGCCAAGTTGATTTACCAAAAGAAAAAATTGCAGCCTTAATTGAACGTCCAAAAAATGCTAAGATGGGTGATTATGCTTTCCCAGCATTTATTTTGGCTAAGACTTTGCACAAGAACCCTGCAATGATTGCACAAGATATTGCAGAAAACTTAAGTAGTGACAATTTTGCTAGCATCAAAGCAGTTGGACCTTACGTAAACTTTGCTATTGATCATGAAAAGCTTGTTTCTTCAACCTTGAAGGATGTTTTATCTGAAAAAGAACATTACGGTGATCAAAAATTAGGCGAAGGTAATGTACCAATTGATATGTCTTCACCTAACATTGCTAAGCCAATGTCAATGGGTCACCTTCGTTCAACAGTAATTGGTAATTCAATTGCTAAGACTATGGAAAAGGTTGGTTACACTCCAATTAAGATTAACTACCTTGGTGACTATGGTACTCAATTTGGTAAGTTGATTGCTGCTTATAAGCATTGGGGTAATGAAGAAGACGTTAAGAAAGATCCAATTATGAATCTTTTCCACTACTACGTTCGTTTCCACAAAGAAGCTGAAGATAATCCTGAACTTGATGATGAAGGTCGTGAATGGTTCAAGAAGCTTGAAGACGGTGATCCAGAAGCAGTTAAATTGTGGAAATGGTTCCGTGAAGTTTCTCTTGAAGACTTCAAGCGCATCTACAAGGAATTGGGCGTAAGCTTTGATTCATACAACGGTGAAGCTTTCTTCAACGATAAGATGCAACCAGTAATCGATGAATTGAAGGAAAAAGGTTTGCTTCATGAATCACGTGGTGCTCAAGTTGTGGATATGGGCCCGGATGAAAACCCAGCAATTATCGTTAAGTCCGACGGTACTTCAATTTACTTAACACGTGATTTAGCTGCGGCTGAATGGAGAATGAAGGAATACAACTTCGTTAAGATGCTCTATGTGGTTGGTAACGAACAAGCACAACACTTCGTTGAATTGAAGACTGTTTTGAAGAAGATGGGGTATGACTGGTCAGATGAAATTCACCACATTCCATTTGGTTTGATTACTCAAGGCGGTAAGAAGTTATCTACTAGAAAGGGTAACGTTGTCTTCCTTGATCAAGTATTAAAGGATGCCGTTTCTCTTGCTAAGAAGCAAATCGAAGAAAAGAACCCAGATTTGGCTGATAAGGATCAAGTTGCTCATGACGTAGGTGTCGGCGCAGTTATTTTCCACGATTTGAAGAATGATCGTTTAGACAACTTTGACTTCGATTTAGATGAAGTTGTCCGTTTCGAAGGTGATACTGGTCCTTATGTTCAATACACTAATGCTCGTGCACAAAGTGTTTTGCGTAAAGCCGCTGCAATGGGTGAAAAGCCAAGCGAAGGAGACTTTGCCTTAGGCGATGACTGGGCATTTGCCGTAGCTAAGGATTTAGCGGACTTCCCAAGAATTATTGCAAGAAGTGCTGACAAGTTCGAACCATCTGTAATTGCTAAGTTTGCTCTTGATTTAGCTAAGAAATTTAACAAGTACTATGCAAACGTGAAGATCTTAACTAAAGATGATAAACTTGGTGCTCGTCTTGCCTTAGTTCAAGCTACTTCAATCGTTTTGACTGAAGCACTTAGCCTCTTGGGTGTCAATGCTCCTAAGGAAATGTAACTGAAAAATTATGAAAATTAAAAAATAACGCTTACATTTTGTGAAAGATTGTTCATAATCCCAGAATTAGGGTACAATATGCATGTAAGATATTTAGGAGGTATTTTTTTATGGCTTATTTTGACAACGGTAATCAAATCTTTAAAGATGCTCGTAAGAACCATTACGCTGTAGGTGCTTACAACACTAACAACTTGGAATGGACTCGTGCAGAATTACGTGCTGCTGAAGAAACTAGAACTCCATTGTTGATCCAAGTATCAACTGGTGCTGCTAAGTACATGGGTGGTTACAAGTTCGTTAAGGACATGGTAGCTGACCAAATGGATTCAATGAACATCTCAGTTCCAGTTATCTTGAACTTGGACCACGGTGACTTTGAATCAGCTAAGGAATGTATTGCTCTTGGTTACTCATCAGTTATGTTTGATGGTCACGCACTTCCAACTGATGAAAACTTGGCTAAGACTAAGGAAATCATCAAGTTAGCTCATGAACGTGGTATTTCAGTTGAAGCTGAAATCGGTAAGATTGGTGAAAACCAAGGCGGCGGTGAATTAGCTTCTGTTGAAGATGCTAAGAAGTTCGTTGCAGCTGGCGTTGACAAGCTTGCTTGTGGTATTGGTAACATCCACGGTGTTTACCCAGCGGACTGGAAGGGCTTGAACTTCGACCGTCTTAAGGAAATTGCTGAAGCTGTTCCTGACACTCCACTTGTACTTCACGGTGGTTCAGGTATTCCTGAAGACCAAGTTAAGAAGGCTATCCAACTTGGTATTGCTAAGATCAACATCAACACTGAATTCCAATTAGCATTCCAAGAAGCTACTCGTAAGTACATCGAAGACAAGAAGGACCTTGACAAGAAGGCTAAGGGTTATGACCCACGTAAGTTGTTATTGCCAGGTGCAGAAGCAATTACTGCCAAGATGAAGGAAATGATTTCTTGGATGGGTACTAAGACTATCGATGACGAACTTAAGGATGCTTCATTCGACCGTTCATCATTGAACGAAGAATAATCATTGATTATCAATTAAAATAAAACTCAGCTTTGGCTGAGCTTTATTTTTTTTAGAAAGAAAAAGTTATGAAAGAATTAAACCTCCAATTGAAAGATACTGAATGGCCATTAGAATATATTGATCATGATCGTAAAATAGTGCGAGCTATCGTGTTTGATGACCAGGAAAATTATTATTTTGTTAGAGCTAAACGTGATGACGACTTTGGTAAGGCAACGCTAATTGAAACTTCAGGTGGTGGCGTTGAAGCTGGTGAAGATTTAGAAACAGCGCTAAAGCGAGAGCTTAAAGAAGAATTAGGTGCTGAAGTTGAGATTATGCATAAAATCGGTATAGTTAGTGACTACTATAATTTGATTCATCGCCATAATATTAATAATTATTATCTTTGCAAAGTCACTTCTTTTGGTGAAAAACATTTAACTAAGGATGAAATAGAAGATTTTCATTTGTCGACTTTAAGGTTGAGTTATCGGGATGCTGAAAAAGAATATCAAAAATGTGCGGAAACTAAAATTGGTAAATTAATTGCGGACAGAGAGTTACCGGTTTTAATGAAAAACGCCCGAAAATCCCCGTATTTTAATGCGGGGATGGATAGGGCCAAGCTGACCTAGCAGTCAGCTTTTTTTATTCTAAAAATAGAGACATACGTTCGACTTCCCTGTACAATATAAATATCTAATCCGCCGATTGTAAAATCAAGTTGAACACTTTATAAAAATAAAAGTCCATCTGGACCTGTTTGATAGAAGAAACTGTCAAATCTTTTGTGTAAATAGATCTTTCTCGTAAATTGATTTTTTAAT
>NZ_PCZD01000068.1:0-8661 GCF_002553975.1 Lactobacillus sp. UMNPBX6 | reverse complement strand
AAATTTAGACATAGTAAAAGACCTAAAAGTGTCTCACTTTTAGGTCTCACTTCATGATCATAGCCTTTTCCATTTTACTTAACTTTATATTGACGAATATTGCCTTTAGTACCTGCAAAATACCAAGTGCCTTTTTCATCATCACTAGTTAATTCTTCATTGTCTTCCGGATCTTCAAGCGCAGTATTAAACACATCTTCGTATTCAGGAATACTTAACTTTTGACGTCTTTCAAGCATCTTTTCATCGCTGGCTGCATTAATTTCTTTTTCATAGCCAGCTACAAGATTGCCACTGTAAAATTCACCCATGGCACCTGAGCCATATGAGAATAAACCAACTAATGAGCCAGCTGATAAATTACCGTTTTCAAGCAAACTCAACAAGCTCATATAAAGAGAGGCAGTATAAATATTACCAACTCGACGTGATAATTGTTTAGAAGCAGCAAATGAATTTTGCAATTTTTCAGTAGTGGCTTCATCTTGATCAGCAACAGCAATTCGATTAGCCTTTAACCCCATCTTAGTGAATGGCAAGTGATAAATAATAGCATCAAAATCTTTTGTTTCCAAATTCTTTTGCTTTTTATAATCCGCAAAAGTTTTGCTAAAGAAATCTAAATAGACTTGTGTTGAATATTTACCATCAACCATTGCTAATTTAGAGTTATTTGGACGCCAAAAGTCATTAATGTCCTCGCTGTATGCACTGTGACCATCATTTAAAGCTAAAATAGCTGGATCAGCCTTAATCAGCATACTTACACTACCAGCACCTTGGGTTACTTCACCCGCAGTACCAATACCGTAACGTGCAATATCACTACCAATAACCATTGCAGTTTGGTCGGGATGAACTCTAACGAAATCACGTGCAATCATTAAGGCAGCGGTTAAGCCAAAACATGCCTCTTTTACTTCAAAAGTCCGCACTTCTGGTTTTAATTTAAGTGCTGTCTTAACAAAAAGTGAAGCTGATTTAGATTGATCGATCCCGCTTTCGGTACCAAAGACCAATAAACCAATCTTATCCTTATCAATCCGGTCAATGTACTTCATCGTTGCATTAATTCCCATTGAAACAGCATCTTGGGTTTGATCTGCAACGCTCATTTCACTTTGACCAATACCGATCAAAAACTTATTTGGATCTTCATTTCTTGCATGGGCTAAATCAACCATGTCTACATATTTGTTAGGAGTAAAAAGTCCAATCTTATCAATACCTACTTGCATTATTTTCCCTCTCTTATTTGCTTTAAAACAAGTTGTGCATAACTTTCAGAATAATCTTTTTGCTCAATTATTTGTGTTAATACCTGCTTCTTTTCATCATCACTGGCATCAAGTTCAGCGACGATATTGCGTGCTTGCAGCTTCATATGTCCTGCTTGAATTCCTACAGTAGAAATCGCCAATAGTGCTGCCAGATTATTAGCTAACCCAACACTGACAATAATTTCGGCTAACTTAGCACTGGTAATCTTCTTACCTAAAATAGCAAAACTCTGCTGTACATCTTTGCGAGCCTTAATAGAACCACCAACTACTCCAATAGCCATTGGCAAAGTTAATTCGCCAACTAGCTTGCCATCTTGCATAGTCCATTTAGACAAACTGCGATAATGTCCATCTTGGTTAGCTAAAACTGCAGTCGCACTTTCAATTGCGCGGTAATCATTTCCTGTAGCAATTAACACCGCATCAACGCCATTCATGATTCCTTTATTATTGGTTACTGCTCGATATGGATCTTCATAACCAATTTTGCTGAGCAAAGCAACACGTTCAGCTACTTTCCGGCCACCCATTGTTTTAGGATCAAGAGTAACTATAACCGTAGTCAACTGACTAGGATAATTTGATAAAATGGCAAATAATTTTTCTTCAACACCTGGGAATTGTTTTAATTTAGCTGCTAAAAATTCCAAGATAGAATTTGTCTTATTTGCTCCCATTGCTTCAGCGGGATCAACTAAAACTTTAAGATAGACTAAATCACCTTTTTGTTCAGCCTCAATTGATCTAGTTCCACCACCGTGACGAATTAAACTAGCAAATTCTGTATTAGCTAAATCGATCAAATCAGGAAATTGTTTTTTTAAGTTTACCAAAGAAAAGTCAGAATTTATCTTTAAAACGATTTGACCATAGATTCCTGTTCGCTTGCTAGTTGCCTTGACTCCACCATTTCGTGCAAAAATATGAGCACCATGATTAGCAGCTGCCACAACTGAAGGTTCTTCTACAGCCATAGGGACCATATACGATTGCTCATTTAGTAAAAGATTTTGCACTACTCCCAAAGGCAACCGTAATTGGCCCACAACATTTTCGCTTAATTTGTCTAAGCGGTTAAGAACCTGATCATCAATATCTTCTAAATTTATTCCTTCAGATTGTAAAATTTCTCGCCTTTGCTCAGGCTTTAATTGATAAAACTTCATTAGACATTCTCGATTTCATATGCGATTGCTTGACCACCGCCAATGCACAAAGTTACCAATGCACGCTGGCCTTGCTCCTTCTTTAAGCCACTAATTGCAGAACAAATTAATCTGGTTCCAGTTGCACCTAATGGATGTCCCAACGCAATGGCACCACCCATGATATTTAATTTATCATCAGGGATTTGCAAATCACGAGCTACTGCTACGCTTTGCGAAGCAAAGGCTTCGTTTAGTTCTACAATATCATAATCATTAATTGAACGTCCTGTTTTTTCAAGCAGCTTCTTCACGGCAAAATATGGTGTATATCCCATATAAGCAGGATCAAATCCAGCTTCCGCAAAAGCTCCTAGCTTAGCAATCGGCTTTAAGTTTAATTCCTTAACCTTGTCTTCTGTGGCTAATACCAACATACTTGCACCATCTGTTAATGGAGACGAATTACCGGCGGTTACGTCACCATCCTCTTTAAAGACCGGTTTTAATTGACTTAAGGCTTCCATAGAAGTATCTGGACGAATTGGTTCATCATGATCTAAAGTTTCACCATCAATTTCAATTGGCAAAATTTCGTTATCAAAAAAGCCAGATTTCGTTGCTTCTGCCGCTTTTTTATGAGAACGAAGACTAAATTCATCCATCTCTTCACGGGTAACATGATATCTTTGTGCAACGTTTTCGGCGGTAATCCCCATATGTTGTCCAGAAAAAGCATCCATCAAGCCATCATTTATCATAGTATTTACTAAATGATCTGCAGGATTTTCTTTATTTTCTTTTTTAACCAAATATGGTGCACGGGTCATGCTTTCGCTACCACCAACTGCAACTAGATCTAAATCGCCCATTTCCATTTGACCTTGAGCTAAACGGACAGCCTTAAGGCTAGAGCCACAAACATCATTAATCGTTGCCGCGGTGGATTCTTCTTTCATCCCTGAATTAAGAGCAACCTGACGAGCCATATTTTCACCCAAGCCTGTACTCAAAACATTGCCCATAAAAAGTTCTTGGACCTTATCAGGATTAATATTTCCATCTTTTAACGCGCCCTTTAATGCCATTACGCCAAGATCAATTGCCGAAGCATCTTTAAAAAATCCACGATACTTGCCAAAAGGTGTTCTCTTGGCTGCTACAATATAAATATTTTTCATCACTTTTTCTCCATTTGTATTATTAACACTATGATCATAACAAAAAATATTAAAAAAAACATAAAAAGACTACGCTCTCGCGTAGTCTGTAAACAATTATCTGCTTTTTATTTATTATTCTTATCTTCAGCTTCAAATTGCTTAGATAGCTTCTTAATATATGCACGCAATTGATCCTTAATTTCAGGATGCTTTAGTCCATATTCAATAGAAGTTTCAAGATAGCCTTCTTTATTACCAACATCATGACGTTCACCTTTAAATACATGAGCAAACACGCGTTGTGTCTTATTCATCGTATCAATGGCATCTGTTAATTGGATTTCTCCGCCACGCCCTGGTTTTTGATGAGCCAAAATATCAAAAATTTCTGGTGTAAGCAAGTAACGTCCAATAATTGCATAATCACTTGGTGCCTTATCAATATCTGGCTTTTCTACAAAAGACTTAACGTTGATTAAACCAGGCATGATTTCATTTTCAGGTTCAATTACCCCATATTTAGAAACTTCTTCATGAGGCACTGGCATTACAGCAATAGTAGAAGCATGAGTCTTGTCATAACGATTAATCAATTGCTTAGTTAAAGGAATTTTGTCATCCATCAAATCATCCCCAAGCATTACTACAAATGGCTCATCTCCAACAAAGCTGCGAGCACGATAAATTGCATCCCCTAAGCCTGCTGGATGTGGTTGTCTAGTATAGTACAAATTGACACCTAAGTTGGTAATACCTTGGGTCAACTTAAGCAACTCGCTTTTACCCTTTTCTTCCAAGTCTTGTTCAAGTTCTGGATTAGAATCAAAATGATCTTCAATTGGTCGCTTATTTTTACCAATAACAATCAAAATATCTTCAATACCAGACTTCTTGGCTTCTTCTACGATAAATTGAATTGTTGGTTTATCAACAATTGGCAACATTTCTTTAGGTAAAGCCTTAGTTGCAGGTAAGAATCTAGTACCTAAACCGGCAGCTGGAATAACAGCTTTTCTTACTTTCATACAGACACTCTTTCTATTCTCTTAACTTTTAACAGTATCATAGCAAAATCGTGATTTTAGAGCTACTTTTGTTTTCGCCTTTTATCTTGAATATAACTTGCAATCCTACCAGCAGAATACTCAAGCTCTCCTACTCGATTACGAATAATCGTTGCATTAACAGCAACGCCAAATAAAAACAATAGTGAAGCAATGTTCAACCACAACATAAAGATAATAAACGTACCGACAATGCCGTAGTTTTTCCAAGTAATTGGAAAGTTATGCAAATAAAAACTAAATAAAAATGATAACGCCATCCATCCAAATGAAGTGACAAATATCCCCGGCCAAATTACACGTTTCTTTAGTTTAATATTTGGCAAAACATAATTTAAGTAAAATACCGCCAAAATTATAATCAAGAAAATCACAGGATAACGATAGCTAAATATTTTACCAATTTCATGAACTGGTACTTTAAAAATTGCATCCATTAAATCTAGCAATTCTTGGCCAAACGCCAATATTACACCAACTGCAGTAAAGATGATAATCATCAAAGTAGTAAATATGACTGTGATCAACCTTGTCCACAAAAAATTAAGCATTGAAAGTTTTAATTCAACTTGGTGAACACCATACAATCGGTTCTCACCTAATCTAATTGCATTAACTAAATTAGAAAAAGACCAAATCGCTAAAATAATACCAAATGAAATATAGCCAGTAGATGTCGTCTTCAATAAAGAATTGATGATCGGCATAATAAAACTAGATACTTGATCTGGAAAAATCAAATTTAAATATTTTGCAATAGGCGCTGTATCAATATGAAACAGAGGCAGGACATTTCCGATAATAATGATAATCGGAAAGATTGAAAACAAAATATAATATGCAATTACAATTGAACTATCAATAATCTCACCTTGCGACAAAATCGTTCGCAAAGTAAGAAAGAAATCACTTATTTTTGAATTAGATTTCTTTATCTCATTTTTCATTCAAGAACCTAATCATCCATCTCATCAAAGTGAGGGATGTATTTTTCTAAACCATCATATGGTTTTTGTAAAGTTAAGATCTTAGGACCATCTTTAGTAATAGCAAAAGTGTGTTCAAATTGAGCAGCATTTGAACCATCTGGAGTTGCGTAGTAAACCCAGTCATCGTTAGGGTCATCAACTGTTCTTTGGTCAATATGCCAATCGCCACCTGCTTCAACCATTGGTTCACAGGTAATAGTCATACCTTCACGAAGACGAATGCCGTGACCAGCCTTGCCCCAGTGTGGTACTTCTGGATCTTCGTGAATTGATGGTTGAATACCGTGACCAATTAATTCGCGGACATCGCCATAATGGTTTTCGTCTTCAACCCAATGTTGAATAGCGGCACCAATATCACCGATACGGTTACCTAAAACGGCTTGATCAATTCCTAAGTACATTGCCTTCTTAGTTACTTCGATTAATTTCTTATCAGCTTCTGAAATTTCACCAACTGGATAAGTAGTGCATGAATCTGACTCGTAACCATTTAAGTTGCAAGTTACATCAACCTTAACGATGTCGCCTTCCTTTAAGATACGGTCTTTTCTTGGAGTTTGGTGAGCAATTTCATCGTTAACTGAGATACAAGTACCATACTTGTAGCCTTCAAAGCCTTGTTCTGAAAGACGACCACCACGACTCTTAACAAAGTCTTGGCAGAATTCTTCAATTTCCCAGGTTGAAATTCCTGGCTTAATTACATCACGCAAGCCTTCAAACATTGTTGCAAGAAGATGGCCTGAAGCTTGCATACCTTTAAGTTCTCTAATTGATTTAATTGTAATCAAAACAAATTCTCCTTTGATAAAACTTTTTTAGTTTCAGATACCACTATTATACCGTTTTACTAAATACTTTTAAAAGGCTAATCATTTTCGTCTTTCAAAGTATTGAGTGTGACGTAAATTTCTTTGGCGATTATAATCTCTGCCATTTAAGTGGAAATGCTCGCCATATACTAAAGAAACAATCTTATATTGTCCCGACTTTGTCTTGCCGAAGATCACATAATCGCTCCATGTGTCTCTAGCAAAGCTATCCTCAAAGCCTTCATTAAATTGAACTTCTTTATCCTGACCATTGACGTTTAATTGCGTAATAATCAAATTCTCGTCTAACTTGGCATATTTGACAACTTCAATATTATTAACAACGGTATCATCAATCGTTCCCTGTGAGATCTTCAACTTAATTTCCTTAACCATGGCTTTGTAGAAATATTTATCTAAATATTTTCTAAGTAAATGCAGACTATGATGGCGGTTGACATATTTTTCGCGTAAAAGCTGACTATATAAATACTGAGCTTGAACATAAGTCTCTGTAAAACTATCATCTAATTCATTATTTTTATTTTCCACTAATTTAATTTTGGTTAACCGCAACATTTTCTCGAACTTACTAATTGTTAAATTAGGTTGAAAAAGTGTATAGGCGTTGTCGCTTTAAATGGTACGCATAATGAATCTTGCGCAGCCAATAGCGGAATCTAGAAAAAAGCATTTCTAAATATACTAATCCTCCCAGAACTAGGAAAATTAGTAATATTACTCCCCAACTATGTAAATCAAAGAAATCCGCATCACTATCTGAATCTGATGACGACCAACCACCGCCGCCGGATGAAGAACCACCACCTGTTGAAGTACTGCCTCCACCCGTTGATCCCATCGAAGCATAGGTTGGCTGATTATAACAACTTTGCCCAACTACGATTGTCGCACTTAAGGCTAAAAACAAAATAATAAAAATTCTGAAAATTTTATGCATAAATTACCCTCTACTAAAAAAACTCTGTTATCTCTGATTTACTTTACCGTTTGTTTAATTAAAAATACAGAAAAAATTTTAAATCCTTAAATATAAGGCAAAATAATGAATTTCAATTTTAAAAATTTGATAAAACCAAACGATTTTACGATAGTTTCATGTATAATAAAATGTCGTATAATGCAGTGAAAGGTATGAAAAATCATGAAAGCAAGAATTGTCTACGCCAGTATGACTGGCAATGATGAAGACATGGCAGATATATTAGAAGAAGATCTTCAAGACTATGGCTTTGACGTTGAAACCAGCGATGTTGGTTTTACGGATGCCAACGATTACTTAGAAAGTGATCTCTGCATTTTCATTACTTACACTTATGGTGAAGGTGCAATGACCGATGAAATTGCAGACTTTTATGAAGAATTAAAGGCTTTAGATTTAAGTGGTAAATATTTTGCTGTCATGGGTTCTGGAGATAAGACCTATGGTGAACACTTCTGTGAAAATGTTTTTGACTATGAAAAGGCATTTAAAGAATGTGGTGCTACTGAGATTACTAAACCAGTCACTATTGAAAATGCGCCTGACGATGAAGCAATTGATCTAATCGACCAAGCTGCAAAGGAAATGGCTGATAAGCTACATGACTAAAAATAAAAAAGAAGTTACTGCTGTCGATCAAGCTCAAATTCGACAATTAGGGCAAAAAATACTTAAAAGACACCGTAATCTTTGGGTATACATGATTTTTGGCTTTGTAGCTGCCTTAATTAACACTTTAGTCTTTATGGTGCTTCACTCTTGGTGGCACAGCATAATGGTGATTTCTAACACCATTGCTTTTATTGTGTCCAACCTGGCATCATTTTACTTTAACCAAAAAGCCGTTTTTATTAATAATGTCGATCATGATCACAGCACATGGCATAAATTAATAGTTTTCTTTACCTATCGTGTAATTAGTCTAATTCCAGATACTTTAATTATGCTGGTAGGATTATCTTGGCTTCATTTAAACGCCTTACTTGTTAAGATCATTGACCAAGTATTAGTTGGTGTATTCAATTATTTAACTACTAGATCAGTCTTTCAAAAGCAAGAACATACCATGATTGAACGAGCAAAGATGCGGATTCAAGAACAAAAAAATAAACGAGATAATAAAAAAAGTAGCAAAAACTAAATTCAATGTCATTAAGTTAAGACATTGACAATTAATATTAGACTTTTAAAGCACTGAT
>NZ_PCZD01000067.1:0-8895 GCF_002553975.1 Lactobacillus sp. UMNPBX6 | reverse complement strand
TGTTGAACGACTACTCCGTCGAGTAATCATCCAACACTAGATTAGTATGTTTTGTTTTCTAGAGAAGTGTAAGTTATATAAGTTAATGATTAATTATGAGCTGTGACAGCGATCAAATTATCACCGTGTTTGTCGCCAGCGTCGGTAATGCGTTGAACATTTGCGTAGTTAGCAGTGTTAGTAATTACTACCATGACAGTAGTGTCGTAACCTGCTTTCTTCACAGCATCAAGGTCAACTGTACCAAGCTTATCGCCCTTTTCAACTCTTTGACCTTGTTTTACTAAGCTTTCGAAGTGTTCACCCTTAAGGTTTACAGTATCAAGACCGATGTGAATCAATACTTCTGCACCGTTATCTGACTTAATACCGTATGCGTGCTTAGTTTCGTAAGCAATAGTTACAGTACCAGTAACTGGTGAGTAAATTGTACCGTCACTTGGAACAACTGCAGCACCATCACCCATTAACTTAGCTGAGAATACTTGGTCATTAACCTTAGTTAAACTTTCAGGAGTACCGTCAACTGGTGAAGCAATAACTTCATCCTTTAATGATAATTCCTCCTTACCGAGCTTTTCTGCCTTTTGGTTTTCTTCAGCGTAATCATCAGCATCGTTTACTGGAACGTCTTGTTCAGCAACTTCTTCCTTCAAGTGACCCTTACCATAAACGTAAGTAAGAATGAATGCAACTGCAAAACTGATTGCAACTGAGACAACCCACATTGGGATAGTCTTTGGATAAATTGAAAGGAATCCAAGGAAACCAGCTGAACCAAGAGCTGCAGCAGTTACGTGCATGAAGCCAGCAAATGCAGCAGCCACACCTGAACCAATTAAGGCACAGAAGAATGGGAACTTGTACTTCAAATTAACACCGAAAAGTGCTGGTTCAGTAATACCAAGAAGTGCAGATACACCTGATGAACTTGCCAACCCCTTCATCTTCTTGTTCTTAGTTAAGAAGTAAACTGCGAAAGTTGCGGCACCTTGAGCAACGTTAGCCATACATGCGGTAACAAAGATAAAGTCACCAGAACTTGCTGGATTCTTAGCAAATGCTGCCAAAAGTTGAGTTTCAACAGCTGGGAAACTTTGGTGAAGACCAGTAGTAACAATTGCTGAATAAGTCAAACCAAAGACACCCATACCAAAGGCACCAGTAGTGTTATAAAGCCATACGATTGCATTAGTAATAGCGTCTGAGATACCCTTGAAGACTGGTCCAATAATTACAAAAGTAAGGAAACCAGTAATCATAATTGAAAGAAGTGGTGTAAAGGTAAAGTCAACTGCAGATGGAAGCCATTTGTGGAATCTCTTTTCCAAAATTGATAATACCCAAACTGATACTAAGACAGGAATAACTTGGTATTGGTAGTTAGTTTGTGCAACATGTAAACCAAAGATATCCCAGAACTTAGTAGCACCACCCAAGTTAGGTGTGGTCATAATCATACCGATTGCAGCACCCAAGAATTGGTTAGCTCCAAACCTTTTAGCCGCCGACATACCTACCAGAATTGGCATAAAGATAAATGGAGCAGCTGACATGACTTGGATCATGTTAGAAAGGCCGGCAATATTAGGTGCCATTTGAACAACTGACTTAGAACCAAATAGTCCTGGTGAAGTCAAGAAGTTGTTCAAAGCCATCAACAAACCACCAGCAACTAAGGCTGGAATGATTGGAACAAAGATGTCAGACAAAAGTTTAATGAAATCCATTACTGGATTCTTCTTTTTACCTTCTGCAGCAACCTTCTTCAAATCATCGGTTGATAATTCTTTCAAGCCAGTGATCTTAATGAATTCATCATAAACATCATTAACATCTCCTGGCCCAATGATTACTTGATATTGACCATTGGTCTTAAAAGTACCTTTAACATCTGGATCATTATCCAATGCCTTTTGGTCAACCTTTGAATCATCTTTTAAAACTAAACGCAAACGAGTAGCACAGTGTGCACCAGCAATAATATTATCGCGGCCCACATCTTTAATTACTCGTTCAGCCACCTTTTTGTGGTCCATATTTGTTTCCTCCTATGTAAACGTTTTATTCTCAATTCACTAACTATGATAACGCATTCATGAAATATGTCAATCGTTTGACAGAAATTTATTTATTTATTTTACAGACTTATGACTTAATAAGCCAATTTTGCTGATATAAAATATGATAAACGTTTGACACATTTTTTATTATCTACTAAAATACAAATGAAAGATAACGCTTACACGGAGGCAAAATTATGGAATGGACAAGAGAAAAACGTTATTTACCTTATAGTAAATGGGATGCAGAGACCTTACTTGACTTACAAGCGGAGGCCGCAAATTCCGCTTATCAAATGCATTACCATTTACACCCTATTTCAGGTTTAGTTAATGATCCAAATGGATTTTCTTATTTTAATGGTGAATATCACCTGTTTTATCAATCATATCCATTTGGTGCTGTTCACGGTTTAAAATCATGGGTCCACTTCAAGTCTCAAGACTTAGTTCACTGGATCAATCTCGGCTTAGCTGTTAAGCCTGACAGCATGGCAGATTCACACGGTGCCTACTCAGGTTCTGCTCGTGAAATCGACGGCAAATTATTCTTAATGTACACAGGTAATCACCGTGATGAAAACTGGGTTCGCACTCCTTACCAAATTGGTGCTTGGATGGATAAAGATGGTGTCGTCAAAGACAAAACTGTTTTATTCAAGAATCCTGATCACATCACTGAACATTTCCGCGATCCTCAAATTCTTAAGGAAAATGACACTTACTATGCGATTTTAGGTGCACAAGACAAAGCTGAAAAACACGGTCATATTGATGTTTGGAAATCTAAGGATCTTAAGAATTGGGAAGAATTAGGCTTCTTAAACTTATCAGATCACGTTTTAGGCTACATGATTGAATGTCCTAACCTTGTTCGCGTCGGCGGTAAAGTCGTAGTCATTTTCTGCCCTCAAGGTTTAGATAAAAAGATTGCAGACTATGATGATATTTACCCTAACATGTATGTGATTGCCGATGACATTGATTTTGAAAATCACTGTTTAATCAACCCAGGTCCTTTACACAACCTCGACGAAGGCTTCGATGTTTATGCTACACAAGCATTTAACGCCCCTGATGGTACTGCATACGAAGTTAGCTGGGTTGGTTTGCCTGATACCACTTACCCAACCGATGATGAAAATTGGGCTAACTGCTTAAGCCAAGTTAAGAAGTTGAGTATTCATGATGGCAAACTAATTCAAGAACCAGTTGAAACTATCAAGTCATTACGCAGAAATGAAGAAAAAGTTAGTGGTAAGACAATAAAAGAAAATACTACCGGCCAATATGAATTAAAGTTAAATATTTCAGCTAACCAAACTGGCACTTTGCACTTTGCTGCTAACGATGATTTAAGCGAAAGCTTGCAAATCAAGTTTGATACCAACGATGGAAAATTAACTTTGGATCGTGCTCAGGCTGGGAAGAAAGTAGCAGTTGATTATGGCACCACTAGATCTACTAGCTTTACTCCACACGAAGACTTAAAACTTGATATTTTTGTCGATCACTCATTAGTAGAAATCTTCGTTAACGGTGGCGAACATGTTCTAACTGGCAGATTTTTCACTGATCCAGTTAACCAACGAATTAAATTTGATCAAGATACAAATTATCAAGGAACTTTCTACAATATGGAAACGATCCTTTAATAAGGTGATATTATGGCAGTAAAATTGACAGATGTTGCACAAAAAGCTGGTGTTTCAGTAACAACTGTCTCTCGAGTAATTAATAATCATGGCTATTTAAGCGATAAAACCAAACATAAAGTTTTCACAGCTATGAAAGAATTAAATTATCAACCTAATTCCCTTGCTCGATCACTTCAAGGCAAAAAAATGAAATTAATTGGATTGATTTTCCCAGAAATAACCAATCCATTTTTTGCGGAACTAATACAAGATATCGAAAACATTTTATTTGAAAAGGGATATAAGATAATCCTTTGTAATGCTCAAAGAGATAAAGAAAAAGAACGTGCCTACCTAAAAATGCTCTTAGCCAACCAGGTTGATGGTATTATTGCCGGAGCTCATAATTTAGGAATCGAAGAATATCAAGAATTAGGATTGCCGATTGTTTCTTTTGATCGTAAATTATCCGAAAATGTACCTATTGTCAGTTGTGATAATTATCAAGGAATCAAATTAGCAGTACATGATTTAATTCAAAGTGGTTGTCATAAAATTTTCTTTTTAGGAAATAAACAATTAAAAGGTAACCCTACAGACCAACGATTAAAGGCCTATTTAAACGAAGCAGAAAATTTAAATTTTACTCCCCACATTTGTTCAGTAGCATTTTCTGATTCTACATTATTGAAAAATATAACTATTCACGAAATGCTGCAAAATGATCATCCTGATGGTGTTGTTTGCACAGATGATTTAACCGCAATCTTAGTTTTACAAGAAGCACGAAAGTTAGGATTAAAAGTACCTGAAGATTTAAAAGTAATTGGCTTTGATGGTACTAAACAAATTCAAACTTACCATTCTGAATTATCAACAATTGCTCAACCCATCAATGATATAGCTATTTTGTTAGTTAAACTTTTGCTTCAAAGAATTAGTGATCCTAATAAAGAACTTAACAAAAAGCATTACATCTTACCTGTTAAATTAATTAAAAGTTTAACAACCGCATGAAAATATTTTTTAGACATATTCTATTTTGATATCACTCATGCTCGAACGACCTCGAATAATTAAAGTTGGTCCACCACCGTTAGACGTACCATCAATTTCAAAATCACCTGACATGAAAGTAGATGCCATGTTGCTTTCTACCTGCCATGATAATGGTAAATAGATCGTCAAATCTGTCATTGTTATATTGACATTCATTGTCACTGTTTCATTTGCTGCCTGAGCATCATCTAAGTATAAGTTAACATCACTCATTTTAGCATTCACATCAATTGTCTCTAGTGCTTTAGAATGAATATAACGAGAAGTGTCTGACATAGTTTGATCAACTACTACATGAGAACCTTGTTCTTTGCTTACTGTATCAGTAAAGATATGATCTGTAAGATTTTCTCTTTTGTCCCTAAAGTTTTTAATTTTCTTATTTGCATAAACCACCGTATGAAATCGATTGCGAAAAATAATCCCCAATCCAATTGAAATTAGGACTGCTGCAAGTAAAATAGTCCACGGTACTAACCGAGTAATATGTAGTGGTTCAGCGAAAATCATTAAAATGAACGCAACGGAAAAGACACTCTCAGTGATCCGCCGATTAATTAATCCATCTAATAAACTGATTGCAAAAATCACTGTCCCAATCGCAGCCCAGAACCCTAGTCTGTAAGTCCAAATCCCCATTTGGTTTAAAACTACAAACAATGCACAGGCAATAAAGAAGATGCCCCAAAAAGCTCGTCCCAATTTACCTCTCATTGAAAATTCCTTCTTTCTTTTAAACGATTACGCAAATCACGATAATAATGCCGCGATACATAAACCGTTTTATATGATTCTTCAAATTTAATCTGACAGTTAGAAATCGAACGTGTAATGGCATATATTTTATCCAAATTCAAAATAGTAGATTTAGCTACTCGCATAAAATTGCCGCCCAATATATCTTCTAACTCATACAATTTGTATTTAACTTGATAAGCATTTTTCGTCGTATGAGCCATGACGATTTTACTGTCAGTTTCAAAGAAAAGGATGTCGCTTAAATTCAAATAATAAGAGACATCATCTTTGATAGCTTCGATCTGCTCAAGATTAGGCGTTTGTTTCTGCAAGGCATGATACAATTGTTCAATTTCTGGCGTTAATTCCGAAGCATTAATAACTATTTCTGTCTCCTTTTGATTAGGATCAATATTTAATTTTACCTTCAAGCTTCATCCCTCCCTTCGACTTAACTATATTAAACTAAGAATCTTGCGTGAAAACTAGCTATTTATACTAAGTGGTCAATTTTCATGACTAAGAGGTAAAAAAAGACTACCTTTCATTTAGAAAAGTAGTCTTTTAAGATTATAATTCATCGTTCTTTTGCTTTTCAGAATCTAAAAAGTAAATCAATGTTTGCAATTCTGTTGCCAAATCTACATTTTGCACTCTTACACTTGCAGGAGCAGATAATCTAATCGGTGTAAAGTTCATAATTCCCTTAACTCCCGCATCTACCATTTCATCAGTAGTCTTTTGGGCAGCGGTTGAAGGAACAGTTAAAATAGCAATTGAAATTTGTTGATCACTTAATTGCTGCTTTAAATCTTTCATATCGTAAACAGGAACGCCGCTTAGAATACGACCTGTAATTTTTTTATTAATATCAAAAGCACAAGAAATTCTAATATTGTTGCTTCGCTTAAAATTGTAATTAAGTAACGCTCTTCCCAAGTTACCAACACCAACTAAAGCAACGTTTGTCAATGTATCTTGATTTAAAATCTTTTTGAAAAAGCTCAGCAAATTCTTTACATCATAACCATATCCGCGCTTACCTAAAGCACCAAAATATGAGAAATCTCTTCTAATCGAAGCACTATCAACTTGAACTGCCTCAGATAGTTCAGTGGAAGAAACCTTATCCTTGCCTTCTTCATTTAAAATGATCAAATAACGATAATATAAAGGTAGTCTTTTTGCTGTTGCTTTTGGAATTTTTATTCTATCCATAATAGAAGCCCCCAACTGTATTTCATGTTTGTGAATGCACAATCAAGCATATCTATCATACCTGTTAACAGGGTGTTTGTCCAAACATATTTTTCACAAAGATTATTTTTCACATGTATTTAGTATTCGATCACTTTCTACCATATGGTAGAATAATGGTTAGGTGAAAAATTATGATTATTGCACAAGGACACGATTTAGAACAACAATTTGGTGCCAACACTTTATTTAAAAATGTTACTTTTTCAATCGATTCTAATGCCCGAATCGGTTTAGTTGGTCCCAACGGGGTCGGTAAAACTACCCTATTAAAAATTATGACAGGCGAGCAAGAGCCAACTCACGGTGAATTCACTGTTAACAAGGGCATTGATGTAGGTTACATTGCTCAGGAAAATGCATTAAACGAAGCCAAGACCATTTGGGATGAAATGGAATCTGTTTTTGCACCCTTAATAAAGGAAGCAAAAAGTTTAACTCACATGCAAGAACAAATTGCGGAACATCCCGAAGACCAGGAACTGCTTAAGCAATATGACCAAAAGCAATTTGCTTTTGAACAAAAAGGCGGTTATACCTACCAATCAGATATTAAGAGTATCCTGAATGGTTTCAAGTTTCCAGAAAATACTTGGCAAAAGAAGATTGGCAGCCTTTCTGGCGGTGAAAAGACTAGATTAGCTTTCGTAAAGTTGCTTCTGCGTAAGCCCGCATTGCTTTTGCTAGACGAACCTACTAACTACCTTGACTTGGATACGCTTGATTGGTTGGAAGGCTTTTTGAAGAACTATAGCGGTGCAATTTTGGTTGTATCCCACGACCAGTACTTCTTAGATCATTTGGCAACTCAAATCTTCGAATTGCAATTTGGTAAATTAACTCCATTTAAGGGTAATTATTCTGCTTACGTAATGCAGCGTGAACAACGTGATAAAGATCAAGAAGCAGCATATGAAAAGCAACAGGCCGAGATCAAAAAAGACGAAGAATTTATTCAAAAGAATTTAGTAAGAGCTACTACTACCAAACGTGCTCAGAGTCGTCGTAAAAAGCTTGAAAAAATCGAACGAATCAAGCCACCAAAGCATAAGAACAAGGTTCGAATTCACTTTAATAGCGAGCGCCCTTCTGGTAAGGAAGTTTTAATTCTTAACGATTTAACTATTGGTTATCCAGACAAAACAATGGTTAGTGATATTTCCTTCCAAATTAATAAAGGTGATCGTGTAGCTATTATTGGACCAAATGGTATCGGTAAATCTACATTACTTAAAACCATTATGAAACAATTGCAGCCTAAAGGTGGTTCCATTAAATACGGCGCATCTTTAGACATCGGGTATTATGATCAGGAATTGCAAAGACTTGATCCTTCTAAGACCGTTTTGGACACTGTTTGGGATCGTCATAAGACAATGCCAGAACGTGATGTTCGTTCAATCTTGGCCAGTTTTCTTTTTACTGCTAAAGATATTGATAAAACTGTCGGACAACTATCCGGTGGTCAAAAAGCCAGATTAACTTTAACAGTTCTTTCTCTTGAACACGATAACTTCTTGTTGATGGACGAACCTACCAACCACTTGGATATTGAAGCAAAAGAAGTGCTTGAAAAAGCACTAAAAGACTTCGATGGCACTTTGCTCTTCGTTTCTCACGACCGTTACTTCATTAATCAATTAGCTAATAAAATTGTTTCTGTTAGAAATAGTCACGCCAAGATATATAATGGTAATTATTCTTACTATCTTGATGAAAAAGCAAAGCAAGAAATAGCTGCCTCATCTTCAACAGAAGTTCAACCTACTAAACAAGTCAGCCAGCAAAAGCTTTCTTACCAAGAACAAAAACAGCGTGATTCACAAAAGAGAAAATTGCAGCGCGCAATTGACCAAGCTGAACAAAAGATTGAAGAATTAGAAGAACAAGAACAAAGTATTCAAAATGAAATGGCAAATCCTGATATTGCTTCCAATTTTGATAAGCTTGGACCACTTCAAGAGCAATTATCTGATGTTCAAAAACAGCTAGATGATGCAAATAACGCTTGGGAAAAAGCAATCGAAGAAATGGATAATTTTGAATAACATATCTAAGTGTCTGGGAAAAAACTAACTTTCAGATACCAAAAGACGATCAATCCAACTCTTAATTTGAGTTGCTTGACCGTCTTTTTCTTG
>NZ_PCZD01000066.1:0-9306 GCF_002553975.1 Lactobacillus sp. UMNPBX6 | reverse complement strand
TTCAATATACAGAATTTAATTTTCAAAAGTGTTCAATTTGAAATTGCAATTTTCGAAAATTAAATTTTCATTTTATTTTAAAAAATGCTATGATTTAACCAACTAAAAAACAAAGGAGAAACATATGAATTTAGCAAAAATCCGCGGCGGTGCTGGTGATATCACCAAGCCCGATCTTAATGCCCGCATTCAAGATAACTTATACTTAGCCGTTAACTCTGACTGGATTTCTAAAGCCAAGATCCCTGCCGATCGTCCATTAATCAGTAGTTTCAGTGAAATTGATTTAAAAATCGAAAAAGAATTGATGAACGACTTAGCTGATTTTGCTTCTGGTAAAAAAGCTTTGCCTGATATTCCTAACTTTGACAAGGCAATCGAAGTTTATAAATTGGCTAAGGATTTCGCAAAAAGAGACACCGATGGCTTCAGACCTGCCCAAGCTGATCTTGAAACTTTAACCAACCTAAAAGATGTCGATGACGTCAAGCAAAATCTAGCAAAATTATTCTTGCGCTTTAGCTTTCCATTTTTATTTGAAGTTGAACCTGATCGTAAGAATACTAAGATCAATTCCCTCTCCTTCGATCGCAACTCATTGATCTTGCCTGACACTACTAGTTATCAATCTCCTTCTGCTAAGCAACTACTCGATGTTTGGCAAAAGCAAACCGAAAACTTGTTAAAGATGGCTGGTGTTGAAGAAGCTGCTGCTAAGAAATACGCTACTGATGCGCTTGCACTCGATGCTAAAATCGTTAAAGTAGCCAAGTCAGCCGAAGAACGTGCCGATGATGTAGCTCTTTATAACCCAATCAAGACTAACGAATTTGAAGAAAAGGCCAGTTCTTTAAACTTAGGTCAATTACTTGATCAGCTTTTTGAAAAGAAGCCAGATTACGTTGTTGTACGTGAACCAAAATTCTTAGACCACTTCAACGAATTATTTGATCAAGAAAGCTTCGATGAACTTAAAGGCTGGTTAATCTCTACTTTCATTAACAAAGCTGCAGCATTTTTATCAGAAGATTTCCGTCAAGCTGCCTTCCCATTCAAGCAAGCTACCTATGGACAAAAGGAACTACCTAGTCAAGAAAAGGAAGCTTACTATAAAGCTAATAATTTGTTTGATGATGTAATCGGCGTGTATTATGGTCGCACTTACTTTGGTGAAGATGCCAAGGCTGACGTAGAAGATATGATTCACCGCATGATTGATGTCTACGAGCAGCGTATCAGCAATAATGACTGGCTCTCACCTACTACTAAGGAAAAGGCAATTACCAAGTTGCGCGCCTTGGTTTTAAAGATTGGCTATCCTGATAAAATCGACCATGTTTACGATTTGTTCCAGATTACCCCAGCAGGTGAAGGCGGCAGTCTTTACAGTAATCAAGCAGATATTCGTGAAGTCGGTTTGAAGCATAATTTCGATAAACTGTACAAGCCAGTTGATCGCAGCGAATGGTACATGCCAGGCAACTTGATCAATGCTTGCTATGATCCACAAAGAAATGATATTACCTTCCCTGCTGCTATTTTGGAAGCTCCTTTCTACGATATCCATGCTTCTCGTGCCACTAACTACGGCGGTATTGGTGTGGTAATCGCGCATGAAATCTCCCACGCATTCGACAACAATGGTGCTAAGTACGATGAGTTCGGCAACATGAAGAATTGGTGGACTAAGGAAGATTTTGCGGAATTTGAAAAGCGGACTCAAGCTGAAATCGATTTGTTCGATGGTATCAAGTATGGGCCTGTAACTCTTAACGGTAAGCAAATTGTTAGTGAAAATATTGCCGATCAAGGTGGTTTAACTGCCGGTATTGAAGCTAACAAGAATGAACACGGTGATATGAAAGAATTGTTCGAAAACTATGCTCGCATTTGGGCAAGCAAAGAATCTCCTGAAATCATTAAGACAATTGCCGCTTTCGATGTTCACGCTCCGGGTCCTGAAAGAGTCAACGTTCAAGTACAATGCCAACCAGAATTCTACAAGGCCTTCAATGTCCAAGAAGACGATGGTATGTGGCTTGATCCTGCTAAACGCGTAGTCATTTGGTAAAAATCTTATTTTAAATAATAAAACTCAAGTCCTATTAAATCTTGGTGTTAATAAGCCTGGATTTAATAGGATTTTTTGCTTCATTAAGCATCGCTATTTCTTAGGTACATACAGTTTGCTTGATTTTTATTTATTTTTTAGTTAGTATGGAAATGAATGTAAGGGGTTACATTAACATAACAACGTATATGTCTAAAAGTATTCGCTAATGTAACTAGAGATTTTTTACCTAGCCAAAAAAGGAATAGAGGAATAATTTTTATGAAGAAAATTTTAGCAATTAATTCAGGTAGCTCTTCTTTTAAGTTTAAGCTTTTTACTTTTCCCGATGAAAAAGTAATTAGTGAAGGCCTAGCCGATCGAGTCGGACTAGAGGGTTCAACCTTTGCCATTAAAGTTAATGGTGAAAAACATAAAGAAGAAATCGCAATTCCAGACTCTGAAACTGCGGTCACAATTTTACTTAAAAAGCTCAAGAAATATAACTTAATCAATGATCCTAAAGAAATTATTGGAATCGGACACCGGATTGTTGCTGGTGGTGAAGAATTTAAGGATTCAGCGCTAGTTGATCAGGAGACGCTCAAGAAAATTTATGATTTGAAGCAATACGCTCCTTTACACAATGCCGTAGAAGCTGACGTAATTAGGGCCTTTATGAAGTTCTTGCCAGATGCGGCTGAAGTTGCTGTCTTTGATACTTCATTCCACCAGAGTTTAGATAAAGTTCACTATTTATATTCTCTTCCTTACAAGTATTATAAAAAATACGGTGCAAGAAAGTATGGTGCTCACGGCATCTCCCTTAGATATATTAGTCAAGAAGCCGCCAAAATTTTAAACCGTGACCTTAAAGATTTAAGATTAATAGTTTGTCACTTGGGATCCGGTGCTTCAATCACTGCTGTTAAAAACGGTAAATCCTACGATACATCAATGGGCTTCACTCCAGTAGCAGGAATTACAATGAGCTCTCGTTCAGGTGATGTCGATCCCTCCCTACTGCCCTTTATTATGAAAAAGGAAAACTTAAGCATTGACCAAATGATGAAAATTCTGAATCATAAATCAGGCTTACTTGGTATTTCAGGAATATCACCTGATATGCGTGATTTACGTAGTGATGTGACTCCTCTATCTGGTGAGAAGAAGGTTCGTGCTGACCTAGCTCGTAATATTTTTATCAATCGAATCGTTCGCTATGTCGGTGGCTATATTCTTGAAATGGGCGGACTTGATGGCATCATTTTCACGGCTGGCGTTGGTGAACACGATTACCGCGTTCGTGAAGGTGTTATGGATTCATTGAAGCTCCTAGGCTTAAAGCCTGATCTTGCCGCTAATAAGAATAATGATACGTTCATCACTAAGAAGGATTCTAAGATTATTGGGATGGTAATTCCAACCAATGAAGAATTAATGATTGAGCGCGATGTAGTCAGAATTGCTGGATTGAAGTAGAATTTTGGATACTTATTTTTCAAATTAAAGAATTTGAGATAAAAGAAAAATGATATCTTTGCATGTTGCATTGATATCATTTTTTAGTTTTTAATATAATCGATTATCTTTATTTCTTACAATAATTCTCACAACTAAGTGATATGTTTTCTTATAAACAAGGCTATCTAGCTAGCTTTTTAGTTTTGTATCCATAACGATCAAAGTAATTTCCAGCACCACTGCCAAATCTTATAGCTTTTACCTTTTTACCATGTCTAGTTTTAGTAACAGGCACATAATAGATACCATTTCCAGCTCCCGTTACCCAGTCATTGGTATTAAATGAGGTAATACCATGCCATTTAAGTTTATAGGCTTGAAATTGAATAGTATTTATCTTTGAAATAAGCTTACGGTGCTCTTTTATATTTTGATGTTCTACTCTATTTTCCCACTTTGCATATTCTTTTTCAGGTAAAATTTTATAAAGCTTTCTTCCATCTACTGTATGTGCTGTTATCTTACAATGTTTAATTCTTCCATCTTCTTTATAATACCAAGTACCTCTTGTTGCCTTAGGTGTTGTAAACAGAGACTTAGCTCCCCAGCTTGCCGCATTAACATTATGATTTGATTTACTAAAAGTAATACTACCTATCCCTATAGCTATTACAATTATGCTAATGATCTTTAAAAAATTTCTTTTATTCATTGTACGTACTTCCCTACATCTATTAATCTTTATTCTCCAACGGTGAAATCTGATCCTGGTAGAACTTATTTAGCCCTAAGCGAACCTTTTTCTTCCATTGCAACATGTTCATATCAGGATGAGTTTTACGAAATTCACTAAACACTTTAAATGATAGTAAAGCATTAATTCCCGTTTGTTGGTGATCAACTTCGTTTGGGTCATAATGACGAATAACAAATTTGAGATCATCAATATTAAGTCCATTTTCATCAGCGAACTTTTTAATTAGATCTTCTCTAGCATCATCGATCATATTTTGTAAGAGTTCGTTAACTTGCTTATTTCTAAACTTTTCAGGATCAAATTTAATTTGAAACCATAAATTATTTACAATATCAGCCAATGACTTATTGTTCTTACCTAGATTTTCGATATAGTCATCGATTTCTTTTACTTCAGCCTTAGTTCGCTTACTGTTTTCTTTATCATCTGATGGAATATAAGCCTGAATCAATTGAACAATATAAGCATAATTAATCTCTTGTCTACCAGTATTTTCAAGCTCATAATCTGGATCGAACTGATCATCATCTTCTGTTGCTGGCTTATCCTTACCTGTAGCTTCTCTAACCTTTTCTTTAACAACTTCATATGTCGCCCGGGTATCCTCAATGAACATTGGATCTAAGCCATAATCTTTTTCAAGATCAATATTATTGAATTCATTGTAAGTTTTGATAGCACCTAAGCTTTTATCAAAATCCTGATATTCTTTTAGAAATCGTTTTTGATCATCAAGCGGAGCCTCAGTAATTGGAATACCTTGATCTCCCTGATACTTAATGATCTTCTTTTCAGCATTATTGAACTGTAGAATTGATTCATCCCAAGTCGGAGCAAGAGCTTGCTTTTCGCTACCTTCGGTATAAAGCATTAAGGCACCATTGATGCTTTCTTTATATTTCTTAGGGTATTGATAAGTAACTATCTGTCCGTATCTTTTATCTCTATCGAAGATACGGTTAGTTCTTGAAAATGCTTGGATTAAATCCTTATACGGCATTGGTGCACGATCTAAGAATAAAGTTGATAAACATGGTGCGTCAAAACCAGTTAACAGACGATCAACTACTATGACAATATCTAATTGTTGAGAACGTGGTTTAAACTCATCTTTTTTACGAGCTAAACGATCATTTACATTTGTGTTATATGCACCTAATTCAGCCATAGAATAATGAGTATTGAACATCTTGTTGTAATCTTCTAGAGATTGCTTCATCTCATTTTGGTTAGCCTCATCGCCATCACCATTTTCGCCAATAGAGTATGTAATTGCTATTTTAGGAAAATCTGGCAATACTTTCTTGATTCGATTAGGAATTTTAATATCTGGATCTTTATCATTAATTACATCCCTAAAGATTCGATAATATTTTTGAGCTTGTTTAATAGAACTCGTAGTAAAAATGGCATCGTAGGTGTAACCACGATTATCTTTGTTATAAATACCTAATTTGCGATATGAATTATTTAGAATTCTTTTTACTACTGCCTTCATGTGAGAGAGGGATGCATATTCCTTATTTCTAGCATCAGTATCCGATTCGTCAGCATCCTCTGACACATTACTTTCCTCCTCTACTTGAAAACCAAGTACAGCTTTATCTCTGATAGCATCCTTAATGGTATATTTATGCAAGCATTTTCCATATTGTTGTTCAGTAGTTCGAGCATTCTTTCCCTTAGCCTCACGAGCATTTTCTGCAAAAATAGGAGTACCAGTAAAGCCATACCATAAAGGTGGATTTTTAGTAAAAAACGCATCTATTTCATTCTTTTGATCAGGAGAAACTGCACGGTGACACTCATCAACGATAAAGGCTAATTTTACATCTTTTAACTTACGGTATAGACGTTTTTGTTCTTGATCCTGAGCAATTCGCTTGAATAATGCCTGCATTTTTTGTCTAGTAGTAACAATAACCCTTTTATCCGAACTTACTAATTTACGGGCAAGAGAATAACTATTTTCAGTACCCTCAACGTCAATTGAGTCGTTCTGAGCATAAGTCTCAAATGCTTGAGTAGTTTGGGTATCTAAATCATTACGATCGATTAGGAATATCGTTTTTTGAATTGATGGAATTTTCAGTAAATTATGTGCAACTTTATAAGAAGTTAAAGTCTTACCAGAACCTGTTGTATGCCAAACAAAACCAGAATGTGGTTGATCCTTATTATCTTTCCCGTATGATGCATCAAAAATGGCTTGAATTGCATGAATTTGATATGGACGTAACACAATAATACCGTGTTGTGTGCTATCTAAAGCAATATAGTTAGCCACCATATTATGAGCTGCAGGAATAGACAGTACGTCTTTAGCAAACTCAAGATAACTTTGCACAGGCTTATTTTCTTTATCTACCCACGTAGTTAAAAACTTCTCTTTTAATTGTTGTCCAGCTGCAATGTATTGCGTATAGCTTCCATTAGTTACAACAAAGAATTGAAGAGTTGAGAATATTCCATTAAACATCTGCTCATCAATATACTTTTGAATCTGATTGAAGGCCTCTTTAGGCGAGTGTGTCCTATTCTTCAATTCAATATGAATCATCGGTAAACCATTGATTAAAAGAGTTACATCCCCACGACGATTACGATCTATTTCTCTGCGTTTATGAAATTGAATTTGATGCACTACTTCATAGACTGAATTACCACCAGCAATATTATTATTGTTAATCACTACAAAGTCAGCAGTACCTAATTGAGTATTATCTCTTTGAATTTGTAATCTAACTTCTCCATTAACTCCTGCAAGCCATTCTGCAGATTTATAGAAAGTTGGATGAATTATCTTAGATTTAATAATTGCCTTTTCATTATCAGTTAATGGAACATCCTTTAAAACATCTTTGTTTGAGCGAGATAAAATCTTAAAGAAGTTATTCCAAAGATCATCTTCATTTTTAATATCATCACGAAGAGTCCATTGTGACTCTCCATGAGTAAGTTGGTCAATTAAATTTTGTTCGAGTACATTCTCTTGTTCCACGAATTTGATACTCCTTATTTTTATATTACTTATAATTAAATTATCTCATTTAAATTTGGAATTGCATTACTTTTATTTACCTTTTTCGTTTGGGAGCAGCGTAAGTTAGGGACTGCTATAAAAATCATTAAGGATAAAAATAAAAATCAACATTCTTACCGTGCATTTTCAATCTCAAATATTAAAGGATTTATTGCACAAGATGAGCAATTTGGAAAGGATAATACCTATTCTAAAACTGACAAATCAACTAACTATATTGTTAAGCCTGGAATGTTTGCATACAATCCAGCTCGTATTAATGTGGGTTCAATTGCTTATCAAAATCAAATAGAACCAGTATTAGTAAGTTCTTTGTATGAAATATTTCAAACAAATTCCAAAATCGATGATTCATTTTTGATGAATTGGTTTAAAACCTCTTTATTTAATAGACAAATAAAACGTTTAGAAGAAGGTGGCGTTAGGCAATATTTCTTTATTGATAAAATGAAGGAAACTGAGATTAAACTGCCGTCAATTAGTGAACAAAATCAAATTAGTAAACTTCTTCAGTTAGTAAATAAAAATCTTGATCTTCAGCAACGAAAATTAGAGTTATTAAGTCTTATTAAGAAAACAATAATCAAACATCTTTTCAAATTAAAGAATTCCGATTCTTTAAACTTGAAATTTAAAACGAGCTGTTCTCAATGGAATTCAAAAAAATTAGGTGAAATTGCTAAATTTATAAACGGTAGAGCATTTAAACAGTCAGAATTACTAAATAAAGGAAAATACCCAGTGCTTCGAGTCGGAAACTTTTATACAAATGATAAATGGTTTTATTCTGACTTAAATTTAAATAAGAATAAATATGCTGACAAAGGGGATCTGCTATATACTTGGTCAGCTACTTTTGGACCACATATTTGGAAGGGTCCTAAAGTAATATTCCATTATCATATTTGGAAAATAGATTTCGATCCTTCTACTGTTAATAAAACTTTCTTATTCTACTTCTTAGAAGCAGATAAAGAGAACCTTCTTACGAATTCAAATGGCTCAACAATGATTCATATAACAAAATCAAATATGGAAAATAAGATTATAAATTTACCACAATTTTCTATTCAACAGAATATAGGTACTTTCCTATCTAACTTAGATTACTTGATTAATCAAGTAAAAATAAAATCGAAGCAATTAATCCAACTCAAGAGATTTCTTCTTCAAAATATGTTTATTTAGTGAAAAAGGCATCAGACGATGCCTTTTTACTATAATTGCGATAAATGATGCAGTATTTTATCGTTATCCTTATTTTCAAGTTCACGAATAATATGAATATAAGTCTCTTGTGTCGTTGTGGTATTATTATGACCTAAGCGTTTAGCCACACTAGCCACTGATACCCCCTCATATAATAAAAGTGAAGCATGAGTATGCCTAAGACCATGAATAGAAATAATTGGAATATCTAGTTTCTTACAATATGATTCTAATTTTTGATTCAAAGTAGAATTGTAAATTCGTTGATTTTCACCAAAGAAAATAGGTTGATCAGATTCCTTTTGTTGGATCATAGACTGAAATTGTTGCATTAATTGCCAGTCAACCATTACTGTTCTATTAGATGATTCATTCTTTGTAGGCTGAAAATGTCCAACTTTTTCTTTGTAATTCCACGATTTATTGATAATAATACTTTGCTTTTCAAAGTCGAAATCTTCTGGAGTAAGTGCTAGTGCCTCTGCAAATCTCAATCCCGTCTTAGCAATTAGAAAAAAGAACCAATCCCAATTTAATTCTGCTTTTAAATCTAATGATCTTAATAAAGTTTGCAATTCATAAAGATTTAAAAACTTTATTTTCTTTGAACTAGGTTCACATCCTTTAATAATAGCTCTTCTTGTGGGATCAGTTTTTAAGAGGCCGTCATCTACTGCATCGAATAAACTTGCTTTAAGATGATGGTGGAAATCTAGAGTCGTATTTTTTCGCCGATTGTAAAATTAAATTGAACACTTGATAAAAAATAAAAAGTCCATTCGG
>NZ_PCZD01000065.1:0-9357 GCF_002553975.1 Lactobacillus sp. UMNPBX6 | reverse complement strand
AAGAGTCCATTTGTGACCTCCAATAGATGTTTTTGTGGATATTAACATTCTATCAAACAGGTCCAGATGGACTTTTATTTTTATAAAGTGTTCAACTTGATTTTACAATCGGCGACTAAGAAAATAAAAATAATGCTATTCAAATTTGAATGGCATTATTTTTTTGCGTAAAATTAGACATAAAGATATAGATTTTTGAGAGGTTTTTATGTTAATAATCGGAATCATTTGCTTAGTTATGGCGGCAATTTCATATTTAAGATGTTTAAGTATTAAGAACAATAACGCGAAAAAAGATAATACTAAAACTAATGAAGCTAAATGGCAACGTAGTTTGGCAATTATTTTCTTAATCTTTGGTATTTTACTAGTAGTTTATAGCATCTATTTACGTAGATTTTAAAAATGACGTGAGATTATTCCCACGTCATTTTTCATATTCTAATGTACGCCTTCCATTAAGACGTTAATCTTCTTAATTAAAGCAAACATAATAATCCCGAATACTACACTGACTACACCAACAGCCATGAAGTATGGCACTTCTGTTTTAGTTGAATAAAACTTAACGATTTGGGCATTAATTGCTTGTCCTGTCGCATCGGCCATAAACCACATACTCATCATCTGTGAGCGGAATGCATTTGGAGCAAGTTTGGTTGTAATTGACAAGCCAATTGGTGAAATCAACATTTCGGCAATTTCAACGATAAACCATGAACCTACAAGCCAGAATGGACTTACTCTACCACTTGTACCAAAGAGCATACCTGGAAGAGCCATCCACATGTATGAAAGCCCAGCAAAGACAAGACCTGCCGCAAATTTCCCCGGTGCAGTTGGCTGCTTCTTCCAGTGTTCCCATAGCCATACAAATACTGGTGTCAAAATCATGATAAATAATGGGTTAAGAGATTGGAAGTTAGCCGCAGTAAAGTGCCAACCGCCGATATGTAAAACAGTTCTTTGTTCCGCAAATAATGCTAAAACAACTGAACCTGATTCTTCTATTCCCCAGAAAATAGCTGCGGCGAAGAATAATGGAATATATGCCTTAACTCTCGAACGTTCAATCTTAGTAACCTTTGAACTGCGAAGCATCATTACGAAGTAGTAAATTGGCAATGCAATAGCCAAGATAGTTAATAAGGTAATTACATTATCAACATTTAATTGTCCTACTCCAGCCATAACGGCTAAAACTGCAGCAATTGCAACGATAATAATGACAACCCACTTGATTACGTTAAGCAAATCGCCTTTATCAATAGGATCATTAGGTGTCAAACTTTCAGTTGATAGATATTTCTTTCCGCCAAGTACATATTGTACTAAACCAAAGAACATACCAACTGCAGCTAATGAAAATCCTGCATGGAAGTTCAACTGGCTACCAAAGATATGGAAGCCCAAGCCTTCAGCTGCCCATGGAACAAGCCATGGAGCGATGAAGGAACCTAAGTTAATTCCAAAAACAAAAATACTAAAGCCGGCGTCACGACGGCGATCTTCAACAGAATAAAGACCACCAACCATATCAGACACATTTGGCTTTAACAATCCAGTTCCCACAACAATTAAAGCGATCGAACTGTATAACGCCGCTACACCAGCTGGCAAAGCTAAAACGATGTGTCCCAACATAATAAGCACACCGCCGTAAAAGACTGTTTTTCTAGAGCCCCATACTCTGTCAGAAAGCCAGCCTCCGACTAACGTTGATAAATAAACAAGCGAACCATAGATTGACATGATTGAAGCAGCAGTAGTTTGAGACATTCCCAAACCACCTTTGGTAACTGCGTAGTACATGTAGAACAATAAGATAGCCCGCATGCCGTAGTAACTGAAACGCTCCCACATCTCAGTAAAGAATAAAGTGGACAAGCCCTTTGGTTGTCCAAAGAATGCTGTATTTGAATCTCGTTTACCCAAAGAAAAACTCCCTTCTTATCTAAGGTAAGCAATAAAAATAATTATACCACGAAAAATAAGGACCTATCATATTTACAGATAGATCCTTATTTCTTTACAAAAAAAGCGGTCATACGACCGCCCACGCTTTGCATGACTAAAGTCACGTTTAGCATACTCTTTTTCTCATTTGTGTTCTTCTGCATGAATTGCATTTAGTTCTTCATGAACACTTACAATTATATTACCTAATCAATTGCCTTAGCAACTGCATCATTAACAGCATCTTTTTCAGCTTCGATCAAGTTAACCTTACTTTCGATAACCTTAACATCCATCTTAATTTCACGACTAAGAAGTGGAACATTAATCTTTGGTTCAAAGAATTCCTTGAATTCCTTAAGTCTTGCTGGAGTGTGGAAGACACCTGTAGTAACAGTGATAAATGTAGCAAATTCCATGTCACCACCAACAGTCTTGTCAAGCCAATCCCAGTCTTCTCTGATCCAGTCCCAAGCTGCTTGTTGACCATGATGGTTAGCAAGTAAACCACGGTACCAACCACGTAAGTCTTGTGGCTTAACTACGTCAGCATTTTCAAAGTCGCCAACAATAGTCTTGATAGCTGCAGGATCTTGGGTGCTGGTTACAGCGCTGCGTAAGTCAACCTTGTATGATGGATCAGCTGTTCTTTGGTATTCCTTGATTAACTTATCAACTAATTCAGCATTGCCAAAGTTCTTTACTTCGTTAATCAAAACGTATGGACGAACATCTGCATTCAATGCTTCTAAGTTATCTTCATTTTCAGTAAAGATTTGGTGAGCTGCCTTAATTGAGTCTGCATTTTCAGCGTAAAGGCTGGCACTCAATTCGTATGGACGAATTTGAACATCTTCATCGCTTTCGCCTGGCTTTACTTCCCAGCCTAAACGTGCAACTTGATCCTTTGATAAGAGGTCATAAAGTTTCTTCAAGTTCTTTTCTTCATCTGATTCTGGTTCAACGAATTGACGAAGCTTAGCTGCAGTAGTGTAAAGTGCGTTAATTACCAAACTTGACTTAGAATCAGCAAATTTAACCAAAAGTGGAACAATTGAAGCGTAAGAAATTTGCTTACCTTCTGCCAAGAGACGTAAGTCTTGGAGCAATTGCAACTTGTCAATTGGGTCCAATTCATTAACATCTGCCAAGATATCATCAAGCAAAGTCTTATCATACTTAACGATGAAGTGTGAGTTGTTGCCAACATTAAGTCTAAGTGGGTGCCCTGCTTCTTCACGAAGTACCTTATAGTTGCCTAAGTCGATTTCCTTTTCAGACATAATCTTAGGTGCGTCAAAGTTAGCATTCAATGGAATTTGCCATTGTCTACCCTTGTCTTCACCTTCACCGATAAAGAATTGCTTTTGAGTAAGCTTCAAGTGACCGTCTTCATCAACAAAGGCATTAACTACTGGGTAACCTGGTTGCTTAAGCCATGAGTGCATGATCTTACCAATATCAAGATCAGTTGCAGTTGAAAGTGCATCCCAAAGATCATCACCAGTAGCATTGCCAAACTTGTGATGGTCGAAGTAGTACTTAAGACCCTTGCGAAGTGCGTCGTCACCAAGAAGTGAACGAACCATGACTAACATTCTTGAACCCTTAGCGTAAACGATGGCACCGTCAAAGACTGAGTCAATATCTGCTGGGTCATTAATTTCCATTTGAATTGGTTGAACACCATCAGTAGCATCTCTGTTCAATGCAGATGCAGCTTCACTAGTTTGGAACATTTCCCAGATGTGCCAGTCAGGTTCCAAACCATCAACTGATAAGTATTCCATCATGTTGGCAAAACTTTCGTTAAGCCATAAGTTGTCCCACCACTTCATGGTTACTAAGTCACCGAACCATTGGTGAGCTAATTCGTGGGTAATAACTGTAGCAACTAACTTCTTCATTTCTAAGCTAGTGTTGTCTGGATCAAGGAGTAAGTAAGCTTCACGGTAAGTTACAAGACCCCAGTTTTCCATGGCACCAGCTGAGAAGTCTGGTAATGCAAGTTGTAATGATTGTGGAAGTGGGTATTTAGTTTGGTAGAAGTCTTCGTAAAATTCAATTGCGCGCTTAGCAATATCTAGGCCAAAGTCCAATTCCTTAGGTTTGTGAGCCTTAGTTGCGTAAACACCAATCAAAACGCCATCCTTAGTGTGAGTAGTCTTTGATTGTAAGTCACCAAAGGCAAATGCGACAAGGTAGCTTGACATACGAACAGTTTCTTCAAAGTGGTGGTAGCCATCTTGGTCAACTTCAACTTCTGGCATGTTGGCAAGTGCAACTTCACCATCTTCTTCATCCCACTTAAGGGCAAGGGTGAAGGTAGCCTTAGCTTCTGGTTCATCAACACATGGAAATGCTTGACGAGCAAAAGTAGTTTCAAATTGCGTACCGATAATTTGCTTCTTCTTGCCTTCTAATTCGTAGTATGAAGGGTAAATACCCATCATAGTGTCGGTAAGTGGTGCGCTATAAGCAATTTCGATTACGGCTCTGCCAGTTACGCCAGTTTCAATCTTGATTGCTTCGTCTTTTTCAACTACTTCAAAATCAACGTCCTTGCCATCAACCTTAACGCTGTCGATGGTCATAAACTTTTGATTAATGAATACTGGGTTTTCAATTACATCACCAGTAATCGTTGAAGTACCATTAATAGTCTTATTCTTACGGTTTACGTTAATGCGTAAATCGTAATGTTCTGGGTGGAAAATTTCATAAAAACGTTTAACTGCCATTTATTTTGCCTCCTATTAGCATAATTCACTCTAAATTTTACCAAAATATCAGTAAAAGCGCTCAAAAAAGGCAATTTCTTCCTGATTGTAAGAGTGACGTTTTCGTTTTGTAACATTGCTGTCATATAGACCTTGTAATATATAAGTATAGTCATTAAGAAATATATAAATTTTTTAAAAATAAGTTTTAATAAGGAATGAAATCAATGAGTAAACAAGTTAAATCTACTTTAGTTAAAATTTTTGCTGCATTAGCACTTGCCTTTGCATGTGTTGCAGTTGCACAAACTTTCGCTAACGATTCTACTAGCCAAAATGTTCAAGCTGCTAAGAAGAAAATGTCTAAAAAAGAAAAAGCAGCTAAGAGATGGATCGCAATGCGTGAATCAGGCGGTAGCTACACTGCTAGAAACGGTTCATGTTACGGTAAGTACCAATTAAGCATCGGCTACTTACACGGTGACTTATCACCAAAGAACCAAGAACGTACTGCTGATAGATACGTTTACGGTCGTTACGGTTCATGGGTTAACGCTAAGAGATTTTGGTTAGCACATAACTGGTACTAAAATTAATTTATTCCTTAATTTCCAAAAAAGCAGCCTAGTCAAGTTGACTAAGCTGTTTTTTCTTTATTGATGAATCCGGCCTTTTTTTAGTTTTTTGCTTGTTCCTCCTTCTTTCTTAAACATATGTTTGACAATGACCGTTTTGTTTGGAATCAAATGCTGGCTATGATGAATGAGCGCTATCAGAATAATAAGGATTTGCCTTTCTTGGGTAAATTTAAGCTGAATTATCTGCTTAAGCCGCTTAAAAAAGAATATCCTTTTTTGAAAAACAGCGATTCTTCAAGCTTGCAGGTAGTTAATGAATTTCTAACTCAGTCTTGGAAGAACTTCTTTCAAGATAAAAGTGGTCAAATTGGCAAGCCTCGTTTTCATTCACGCAAGTATCTGAAAAGGTCTTATACTGGTAAATCGACTATCAGAATTGCAGGTAAAAGATATTTAAAGATTCCTAAATTAGGCTGTGTCAAAACCAGCAAGACTGGAGTTTTGCAAGATGTTAAGATTAAGCGCTACACTGTTCTGCTTGAACCAACAGGAAAATATTATTTGTCTCTACAGGTAGAAACATCTGAACCAGAGAAGTACAGCTTAACTGGCAAACAAGTTGGAATTGATGTTGGCGTAGCTGATTTAGCAATTCTATCTAATGGTTTAAAGTACTCTAGTTTTGACAGCTCTTATTTTGAAAAGAAAGCTAGAATTTGGCAGAAAAAGTATTCTCGACATAGACATTTAGCTAAATTACTAGTTTTACAAGATAAGAATAAAAGGGTACTTTGTCCTAGAAGCTTAGAGAGTTTCACTAATTGGCAAAAAGCACAAAAGTCAAAAGCCAGATGCCAAGCAAAAATAGCTAATCAGCCCAGAGATTACCTGCATAAATTAACTACGCATTTAGTTAAGCAATATGATGTAATTGCGATTGAAGATTTGAAAACCAAGAATCTTCAGAAAAATCATCACTTAGCCAAATCAATTGCCAATGCTTCATGGCGAATGTTTAGACAAATGCTGGAGTATAAGTGTGAATGGTATGGGAAAAAGCTAGTTGCAGTTGATCCTAAGAATACTTCCAGAATTTGTTCAAAATGTGGCTATAACAGTGGTGCTAAGCCATTAGAGATTCGTGAATGGACCTGTTCTAAGTGTCAAACTAAGCATGACCGAGATATTAATGCGGCAGTTAATATCTTGCATAAAGCAAAGCTAAATGGTCAGGGACTGGCCATGGTAACAAGCTGAGTTCCGTGAGTTAGGTATTTGAATAATTCAATGTAAGATCCTAAACACTACTCAGTGTTCCCAGAAATCCGGCACTTCAGTGCCGGTGTAGTTCATTCAAAATGATCTTGTTTAATTACCCGGTAGGTTGCAATTATTAATACCAGGATCGAGCAAGCCATTCCTACGTAGGCCATCGTCCCAATGTGAACAGCATTATTAGCCGCTTCTCTTGCCAGTTGGTTTTCCATAGCATAACCAACTACCCATTTACGCATTAAAACAGGAGTTAAGATAAAACTAAATGTGGTAATCAATGAAGTAATCAAAGTCACATTTCTAGAATATGGTTCTTTAAAAAATTGTGCTAATACACAAAAAGCTGGAGCAATCATCAAAAGCATGATCCACATAATAATCCAGCGACCAGAACTACTATTCATCATTTGCGCACTATTTGTGGCATAACGGTATGAACTCCAGAGCTGACCACCAGTGACTGTATTTAGTAAACTCAAAAAGTATGATCCTTGTTGACCATAATAGCCACCATTATTAGACAATACTCCTTGAATAATTTGGAAACTATCGGTTGACCCTGCCGATGAAAAGTCGACAGTTACCACTTGCTTCATATAGGTAGCTAAAAACATAGTAACTGAGCCACCTAATTCTAAAGCTCTCAGCATACTTAATTTTCTTGAAGCTTTTAGATGAAATTCAAGACTAAGTACTTGATGGGGATGATGACTGTGGCCGATGACGTATATTCCAACAATTACAACTGCCAATAAGATTAATAATCCCCACCATAATTTGATCATGGCAAGAAATAGTGCCAAGACAATAATTGCAACTGAAATATATGGTCGATCAGAAAAGATTGTCCAGAAATTGAGCTTTACGTGATTATAATTTTCACGTGAAAGATCGATTTTGGTATTAGCAGCAGGTTTAGGATTGCTAATTTTTTTGCTTCTAAATTCTTCACGACTATTTACTCTACTTTTAGAATAATTGATTCGTGATCGATCAGCACCATCTTGTCCATGTTCCTTCTTCATACGATATTCTCGCCGCGACATGTGTGCCATAAAGATAACTCCCTTCTAGAACCATTATCGTAGCACATTATTTCATTAATAATCTTTTTATTATAAAAAATTGGAAAAATATTTAATTTTTTGTATGTGCTAAAATAAACATTAAAACTTATTCTTATTTTTTGAAAGAGATGACACTTTGACTACTATTAAATCACGCAATCTGCCTGCAGGTTGGCATAAAGCTTTTTATACCCTGTGGTTAGGTTGCTTCATCACTGGGATGGGCTACTCAATGACTATGCCCTTTATCTCACTGTTTATTTCTGATTTAGGTAATTATTCTAAGCTGCAAATCAACTTATACTCTGGGCTGGCATTTGCTATGACCTTTATTGCCCAGGCAATAGTTTCTCCATACTGGGGCAGCTTGGCTGACCGTAAAGGAAGAAAACTAATGTGTATGCGTGCATCCGGCGTTATGGCAATTACTATTACCTTGACTGGTTTTGCACCAAATGCGATTTATATCGTTGTCATGCGCTTCATTCAAGGGTCATTTTCTGGTTATATCAACAACGCTACGGCATTGATGGCCAGCGAAACGCCGCACGAACGTAGTGGATGGGTAATGAGTCAGATGATGACCGCTGGTACTGCTGGCAACTTGGTTGGTCCATTATTAGGTGGTGCCCTTTCTAGTTTCTTTGGCAATATCTTTGGCGGTGCATGGGGCTATCGTATTCCGTTCTTTATTACCGGTGTCTTGATGTTCATCGTATTTTTAGGAACAACATTCCTAGTTCATGAAGACTTTACTCCAATTTCTCGCGAAAAAATGAAGCCAATGGGCGAAATCATGAAGAGTTTGCCAAGTGTTAAATTAATTATCGTTATGTTCATCACTACGATGTTGGTTCAATCTTCAACTATGTCAATTGATCCTATCGTTTCATTATACGTAAAATCAATGATGCCTCATGGTTCTGATGTTGCATTTGTTGCTGGTATCGTAGCAGCAACGCCAGGACTTGGTACTTTGCTTGCTGCATCTAAGATTGGCCATAAGATGGATGAAATTGGGCCATTACGTGTTTTGCGTGCAGGTTTAGTTATCGGCTTCATTTTATTTGCACCAATGGCTTTAACTAATAATCCATGGATGCTTGCCTTCTTGCGTTTCTTATTAGGTATTGCCAGTGCGGGGATGTTGCCTGCAGCTCAAACTGTTTTAACTTTGAATACACCTAAGGAAAGTTTCGGTCGAATTTTTAGTTATAATCAGTCTTTCCAAGCAGTAGGTGCAGTACTTGGATCATTAATGGGTTCTGCCATTTCTGGTTTTTCAAACTATGCGACTGTTTTCTGGGTAACCGGATTTACTTTATTATTGAACTTTATTTTAATTTTGATCTTCGCATGGGGTATTTCTTATCGAAATAAATAAGTAATCGTTTTCACTACTTTTAATCCATAACTGAAACTTGAAAGCACTAAAACTAGCCGGATCCATATTGGATCTGGCTTTTTGTCTCTTAAATTAGTTTTTAAGCTGTCCGCAGCCGCTGCTTTTGCATGAAAACCGGCAATAACTTAATAAAGTTGTCTAATATTTGTTCCACTGTGGCGGAGATCTCTGCTTTTACTTCTTTAAGAGCGATAAGCAGGTAGACCAATGTCTCTTCAAAGGCTAAATCAGGCAGCGCTTCATAATTATTTGTATAAATAATTTAAATAATTTTTTGAGTGCCACGCACAAAGTCTTAATAACTTAAACTTCCCACTTGCAAAAGTGGGCTTGTACCTTGAAAATTCAATAGTTTA
>NZ_PCZD01000064.1:0-9623 GCF_002553975.1 Lactobacillus sp. UMNPBX6 | reverse complement strand
AAGAGTCCATTTGTGACCTCCAATAGATGTTTTTGTGGATATTAACATTCTATCAAACAGGTCCAGATGGACTTTTATTTTTATAAAGTGTTCAACTTGATTTTACAATCGGCGATAACAAGATAATGGTGGCCGTCAGTGCAATTATCAATAATTTTATCAGCAATTCGATGTCTAATAATCAATATGATGGTCTTGATTGTTACATTGAAATAGTTGAAAAAATGCCGCAAATTCCCGAATTATATCTAATTAAAAGCAGTATAGCTGTCCATAAATATTTGATAGCTTATCACTTCCACAAAGATGAAAAGTACATTGATTATTGTCAGAAAATTGCAGAAAGTTATCAGTTAACAGGGATGGAAGATTTTGGTAAGAGTATAGAAAAATTTATTGAGCAAGAAAAAAACAAGTTATAAAACTTGTTTAAATCAAAAATGATAGCTATTAATTTTTTGAGTAAATAAAAGTGTCTGAGATTTAGTTATTTCCCAGACACTTTGTTTTTCGATATGTTTTTGAAATATGGTTTACGGACAATAAAGTCATAATTTACCCCCTTTGTCTCCTTACAACTTCCAAGTAACACTTTTATCTAAGAATTTATTTGATAACCTTAAACAATATTATAAATAAATTAGCTTTAATTTTTATTTCATTTTCATGTTTTATATGCTATATTTATTTTTACCAAAGTAAAAACGATCACGTGGGTCACTTTGGTGGGGTCTAGAAAGAAGGTAATATGTCGTTAAAATTTGCTAACAAAGGTAAACTAGCACTGTATATTCTTCTAGCTGCTATCAGTGCTTGCGGAAATGTCGTCATCGCCTATGTCACAAAAATTATGTTGAATAGTGCGCAATATCATCATGGTTCTCTTAATCAATTAATTTCTATTGCCCTTATTGGGGCGGGAATGTTAATTGCAATCATGTTTACGAATTTTGCTTACCGGTATATTCGTTATGACATCGTGCGAGATATCAACGTAGAAATCAAAGACAAAACCATCAGTTACTTAATAGAACAACAATCTGATTCTCAAAAAGATGGTCTAAACTTGATGACTAACGATTTAAAGCAAATCGAATCCCTTAAGATTTCTAATGAATTAATGATTATCTCAGAAGCGATGGCCTTTTTAATCTCAATTGCAGTGGGTCTATTTAATTCTTGGATTCTAACCTTAATTTTTGTTGCTGCAACTGCTATCCCTGGCTTTATTCAAAAATTCTTCATTAAAAACATTCAAGAAAAATCTGCTAAGTGGGAGAAACAAAATGCAGAATACACATAAGCAGTTTCAGATGCTATAAATGGTTCAAAAACCGCTATGCTCTATGATGTCCAAATTCCAATCGTTTCCTATGTAATTAACCAAGCTAAGCAAATGGAAAATGCATTGCGGTCATTAAATTATACTCAAGGTATGATTTCGACTATTATCATTACCGTAGCCGATATTTTCAGTTTCATTATTCCATTTTTAATCGGTGCCATTTTAATGTTTAACGGCCAGATCGGTGCTGGTACCCTAGTAATGATTGTTCAACTGTCTAACGACTTCATTAATCCAGTAACAATGATTTTTGATCAGATTAATCAAATCCGTTCTACCAAGCCAATGTGGGATAAGGTTGAAAAAGCTCTGAACTTTGAATCTATTAATTCTGAAAATAAAGCCGTTCGAACATTCGATGAATTAGATGTTAATGACATTGCTTATGAACAAAACGATAAATTGGTTTTTAATAATGTGAACTTTTCTATAAAACCTGGTGAAAAAGTGCTTCTAATGGCACCAAGTGGTTGGGGCAAAACTACCTTGCTTCGCCTATTGGTTGGGCAGATTACCCCAAGTAAAGGTCAAATCAAAATTAATCAAGAAGTATTAAACGGCAACTGGGCTAAAGCTCATGACTACTTCGGCTATATTAATCAAAAGCCGTTTATTTTTGATCGTGATTTAGAATTTAATATCACTTTAGGTAAAACTGTAACTAAACAGCAGTTAGATGAAGTATTAGCTGAATCTGGCTTGACCGAATTAGTCAAAGAAAAAGGCTTGAATTATGCTGTGGGACAAAACGGATGCAATTTATCAGGTGGGCAAATTCAAAGAATTGAAATCGCTAGAGCTTTGCTTGCTAAACGCCCTATTCTATTAGCAGATGAAGCCACTAGCGCATTAGATGCGAAACTTTCTTTGCAAATTCATCAAACTTTACTTAATAATCCAAAAGTAGCTGTCATTGAAGTGGCACATAAAATTTCTGATCAAGAAAAAGCAATGTTTGATCAAATTATTGAATTAGGAAAATAATTAGCAAGATTTGGTAATAACCAAATAGAGACCGTTTTTTAGCGGCCTCTATTTTTATTGATTTGTATTTTTCTTATGCTTGCGGCTTTGTACAATAATGACAATGCCCCAAACGATTATTACTAAGGTATAGATCATCATGAATACTTTGCCGGCGACGGCATTAGTATGCCAGAAGAACATTAACATTGCCCAAATGAAAAATACTATAGACCAAATAATTCTATAAAGTCTTGATTTCTCTCTCATCTTAACTCACACTCCCTGCTATGTACTTCTTTATTTCCTACCTTTAATTTACCCACCATGTAAGCATTTACAAATGATACGTACTTTTATATTGTTTTTCTTTTAAGGGGGGGTAAACTTAAGGTGACAAAGGATTTAACTAATGTTGAAAGTGTGCATATCATGAAAGACGCTTTAAATGAAATAAAGACTATTTCCCCTGATTTTTCACCTACTAAAAAGCAAACAGTCGGAAACAAGCCACATATTTTAAGTTTAGTTTTAGGAACTATCTTTGTTGTTTTTTTAGCATTATTTGTAACTGGATTTGGTTATCAACCTTGGTGGGTCTTCGCTATTGTTTTGATTTTGGGACTCGGCATTACCTTTCCAGCATGTTTTAACCAATACTGGTCAGTCGATAAAAAACAAATAACGATCACTTCATACAGCAATAACGATTTTAAAAAGTTAGCCCAATTATTCAATTTGACCAGTGAAGATCAAACAATAATCAATCTCTCTAACGTTCAAGAAGCCGCTATTGTTTATCGTAAAATTGTCCGTCTAAGTCCCTTCAACTTCAATCCTGATCACCTTTTACTTGGGATAACTACTAAGGATGGTAAGGAAATTGATCTGGACTTAGGTAACATTGATTATCAAGGTCTGGCAACAATTACGCTTTACCTTAGTGAAGCTGGAGCAAAAGTCAGTGATCAGCAAGGGATTCTTCGATTATTGTCTGAAAATCAAAATTTGTTCAAACATTTCCACAAGAAGTGGGCTTCGTTATAACAGTTTCTTTCGCTATTTCACGATACTAATAAATAAAAGGTCTCTTAGAAAGTTTATGTCTTTCTGGGAGACCTTTATATTTGCTATACATTTTATTCGTAGTCTTCAGGATTAATATCAGGTTTCGGTAAATTTTGCTTATGATCAAAAGTCACACCTTGAATCCCATTCACATAAGTCCAATCCTTAAGTGTCTTCATGTCGCCGGACAAATAATATTTACTGATCAAATCATTCCAAACATCCCACTTATCCAATGGTACGTTAATCAATCCTGCACCATGATCTATCATCAATTTATTCGCTGCTAATGTTGCCGTCCTTTTATTTCCATCCCCAAAAAGTTGATTGCGCATATTATGATACATTAACGTCATTGCTTTATCTGTAACAGAAGTATCTTTTTGCATCAAATTATTAAAAAAATCTACTTCTTGAGGCTTCCATTCACCTTTATCATTACCAAGTTCTACAGTAACTGAGCCTGTTCTAAAACTGCCCGGATCCAGAGAATCATACCTTGCAACTAACAGATTAATATTCTGCTCAATTTTTAACGATAGTGCCTTATCTTCCCTAATAACATACTGCCAGCCCCACTTCAATTGAACAATTACGTTCAAATTATTAATAGATAACACCAGCCGGACTCATACCATCAATAATCGTTTGCGTTTGCAGTAATATAGTATTTACGCCTTCAAAACGTGAATTTGTAAAAACTAATCTAACTAAATTCTTTTTTGCGAAACATCTATTTTGTTCTTTGGTTAAGTGAAATTTATCAGGATACATCGATAACTCATTGTTTATATTCTACTAAAAAGAAAACGACGCACCCAATAACAACAAACTAAAAATTACGAATTTAAAAAGCATCAAAAGTTAGAATTTTCTAACTTTTAATGCTTTTTTACTATGACTTTTCAATCGCATAAGCAATTACCCATATTACTACTATGAAGATAATTGCAATTAGCCATGCAGCTGAAGAAAATTGCCCACCTACTAAAATTATCAGACCAATTGCTACAGCATAGATACCGGCTAATGCCATTTTTGCTCGCTGATATTTTCCCTTTAAAGTATTTTTATACTTCTTTAGTATTTCAGACATAATCGTATAAATGACTATTGCGGTATAGATAAAGGCACTACTGAATGCCATCTCTTTTCTATAATACATTATCCAAAGGATAACCATTAATAAAAACATGAAAACATAACCTAAGATATTCAATACTTTTTCTAACTTAGCTAACTTTTTCTTCTTGGCATAGCTAGCTAAAAGTGCGGCGGCTACCAACACAACAATAACCGGCAAAAACCACTGTCCACCGGTTAAAACACTCGTTAAAAACATCATCTCAACCCTTAAATATTGAACAAGACACCAACAATTGAAAATAGTATCAATACCCAAACGAAACTTATAATCAGACCTAATGCAAAAGCCAACCATTTTTTCATTCTCTTTTGTAAAATTACATAAGTCAAAATTAATACAACAGTCTGAGGCACAGCGGCCAAGAAATTAGTTAGCGATTCTATCCGCAAAGCACTAATTGCAACAAACGCCAGACTAGTAATGAATGAGACAATCGCCATTCGCTTAACGCTAATATCTTCTACAAATTCAAAAACCAGAAATGCCACAATGAATCCTCCACCAATGTAGGCAGATTTAAAACCATGAAGAGACAAATTCATCAATGAATTGTGCAAACTAAATCCATTTTTAGCAAAATACAATAACCCTGTAATTACAATCCCTAGTAAACTGCACCAAAAATATTTCTTTGCTAAGCCACGATTATTTTTAACTAAAAACCAAAACGCGATGACAAAACCAATTACTGGAATAACTAAACTCGCCACTATCAACACATCTTGTATATATTCTTTTTTGCTTAAATCTTCATTCATTTTCCCACCAGATTCCCTATATTTTTCTAAAATTATACACTAATAAGATGAATATACAATAAAAAGTCGTATTTGAATCAAAGAAAAAATCAAATACGACTTTTAGTAAAAATATTCAGTTAAATCAAAAACAAGAATGCAATTAAAGCAGGAAGCAACTGCACCAGCCAAATCTTTTTAGTTGCAGTAAAACCACCAAAGATGGCCACAACCATGATCATCCCCAACAGTAACTGCCAAACTTTAATCACTGTACCAAATGGGAAAACAAAGTAACTCAAGATTAACAATAATCCCAACATCCCATTATAAATACCTTGATTAGCCATCGAAACACGAGCTTCTTTTTGCTTAACAAAATTTTCACTCATATCAAAGGCCTTGGCTTGCTGAGCTGGTTTACCAAATATTTCTAATAGACAAATTCCAATATGTTCAATTCCGACAATAAAAACTAGCGCGATCTCAATCATCAAAAAAGTTGCTGCTGTTTCCATACTATCTCCTATCTATTTGACAATGTTGTCACCCGACACTGCGCTCATTTTTAAATGGCTACCATTAGTTTCTTTACCAATTTGCGCATGAGTAGCTTTCCCTCCAAAAATAGTGTTATCACCACTCAATGTTGTCAGGTCACATTGGTCAACTTCAACATTTTCTATTAGATTATCCCCTGAAACAGTTGTAACTGCAAGACTTTTCGTGATTTGACTATTCTTTAAAAGAAAACTACCACTAGTCAGATCCGCATTACCAGAATCGACTTTCAGTTGATCTAATTTTGCATCCCCTGAAACAATGGACAACGACAACTTTGCGACCTTTAATCTATCAATCTTCAAATCACCACTAGCAGAGCTAAATTCCAATTCAGCTAAATTAACATCTTGTATTCTCGTATCTCCGCTAGCTAGGCCAATATATGCTTCACGTAATTGGTGATCTTTTGGAACAGTAATTTTTACTTTACCTACATCACTGCTTGTCACTACTTCTATTTTGAACAAGCCTTTCTGCCAGAATTTACCATTCTTACGATCAGTTTCAGGCTGCTTAAGTCGCAGCTGCTGCTCATTTTGTATTACTACTGGCTGTTTGTCTTCTGGGCCATGATAGTGAACCTCAAAATGATCCCCAGATTCAATTGCTAAATTTATATCCGCAAAATCTACTTGCAGTTCCTCAAATGCCTCATTAGTTAAGATCTTATCTACCTTTTCAATTTCATCGTTTTTATTAGAAAACATGTTACATCACTCCTTAACTAAGTGAATCTCACGATCAAACAACTGCCGCATCCCTTCATTAAAGTTATGTGCAATAAAGACAATGGTAGCTTTTTCTTTGACCAACTTTTGCAATATATTCATCGTTGCCTTTTGATCAATTGCGCTGGTTCCTTCATCGATCAAGATGATGTCGGCATCGTGAATTTTAGCTCTGGCTAGCACAATCTTTTGTCTTTGACCACCAGAGATATTCAAATTATCCAAATTCAGTTTTTCGTTAACGCCGTCTTTGAACTTGGCAATGTCGGGTGCAAAATTAACTTCATCAATGACCTGGGCAACTTTTTGATCTAAATGATCGTTAAACATCGTAATGTTGTCTTTAATAGTCCCAGGGAAAAGGTTAGGATCTTGAGGAATATAACCGATTTTAGTCATATCTGGGTTGACCACGTTGCCTTTTTTATCTTTAAATTCAACTTTTCCCTTACTTGGCTTAATTGAACCTAAAATCAGCTTGAACAAAGTGGACTTACCAGCACCAGAATCCCCTGTTAGCAGGATCTTTTCACCTTGATTGATTTTTAAATCAGGGAAACGCAAGCTTTCGCCATTGGGAAAATCGAGGGCTAAATCATGTGTCGCAATCGTTGCGGGTGCAGCTGTAGTATGCTTTTTCTTTACATTAATTTCAAAAGTGTCTGCACTAATATTATTCATCAAATTATGTGAAGATTTCATATAACTGATTGCCTGCAACATTTGCCGTAAACCAATCGAAATATTAGCTGCAAAATTTTGCACAGACATAATTGCACCGAAGATAATCAATCCCTTAGTGATCAAAGAAGCTGTCATTGCCATCAAAATTATTTGCATGACAATATTGCATACACCGTTAAGAATGATCATCTCTTGTTGTGCTACAACTTGCTTAACGTGAGCCTGCTCGACTTTATCAGCTGCTTGCTCTTGCACCTTAAATAATTTGATCCCGGCAAAATATCTTCTAATTTCTTCGAGTCCAGAAAACCACTGCGACAAGGTATTCAAGTACATCTTATTTTGTTTGGATAAATTATCGGTTGCCCGTTCCATCTTTTTCTGGACTAATTTCGGTACATAGTAAGCAAAAATATCTAAGATAACACTAGCAACAAATAATGACCAATGCACAGTAACTAAAGCAACTAAGGCTGCAACAAACATCGTGCCATAAAAAGGAATAATTATATACCACTCAAAATAATTATCTTTTACCAAGTTAAGATCATTAGTAATTCTGTTTTGTACATCTGCAATTGCATGATACTTTCCATCTTTGAAGTAATGATCAAAAAGTTTTTGACGCAGCTTTTGATTATATTCTTCCTCTTGAACCCTAACTTCGTATTGAATGTAATAAATCAATCCTTGTGCAAATATGTAAAAGATACCTAATATTAAAACGGTCCAAAGTACACCAGACCAATTATGATCTTTAACATAAGTCAACCAATACATCTGAACATAACCACCGCCAATAGCGCCTACTCCAGCTAAGATGGAAAGAACATTAATGTAAATAAAACGGAAATAGTTAGTCTTAATAAATCCTTTAAAGCTCATCTGTTTCACCTGCCTGTCCATTGCTTAATACAATCTTGCGGTCAAAGGCATTTATTAATTCATTTGAAAAGTTATGAGCAATCATGACAATAGTCCGATCAGTTTTAAGCAAGTTCTTCAAAACTTTCTTAGTTGCTTCACTATCTATTGCGCTAGTTCCTTCATCAATAAAAAGCCACTTCGTTTGATAAACCAGAGCACGAGCCAAAATAATCTTTTGTTTTTGCCCTCCAGATAGATTATCTTGATCAAGGTCAACTGCTGTCTTGATTCCTGCAGGGAATTTTTCAATGTCTTTATTTAGATCAACCCACTGAACAGCTTTTTCTGCTAACTTATTCAACTTTGGATCAAACATTGTGATATTGTCTTGAATACTGCCAGGAAATAAAATTCCATCCTGAGCTACGTAGCCAATTTCATCAGAATTAATATTTAAATCCCCCTGTTCATCTACAAAAGAAATTTTGCCTTGAGTTGGCTTCAGTTTGCCCAAAATCAGCTTAAACAAAGTTGACTTTCCAGTTCCGCTGTCACCCAGCAATAAAACTTTCTCTCCCTTTTTCACTTCTAAGTCAGGATAAGTAATTTTCTCACCATTAGGAAAATGCAAACCCAAATTTTCAATTTTTAATTCAGCAATATTTTGATCACCGTGTTGATTTTTTGCAATTTGTACAGGCTTCTCCATCGCTGATATTTTTTGATTAAGTTCTTTAGTTGATTTGATTAAATTCCACTCTGAAACTAAATATGTAATCCCGTTCATCACAGTTGAGCTAAATGCAATCGTCGTCATCACAGCACCAAAAACAATTTGTCCTTGGAAATAGAGATAACCACACAAGAGCATCAAAATTACCTGACCAAAAGTATTAAAACCAGCACTAACTACATCCGCAATAGCTACAATTTGTCCTTGTTTAATAGCAGCCTTTTTATACGCTGTTGTCGATTGATTTAAAGAGCTATTGAAAATATCAAAGCTAGCATATCTTCTAAGTTCATCTAGTCCATTAATCCACTTAGCAATACTATTTAATAGAGATTTGTTTTTCTCAGTAACTTGAATAGTGGCCTTCGATGTCATATTTTCAAAAAGCTTAGGCAACACTAATGAGATAATTGTCAGAATTAACGTTAAAATAGCTAAACTCCAATTAAAGTAGAATAAAATGATAATGGATAAAATCACATCCAAAGCATACATGTAGACATTTTTTAGTGGTGTCGCATAATTTTTAGTTAACTGATCAAGATTAGCATTCAAATCATTTTGAACTTTAGCTGTTTCCGTAATATTATTTTTAAAAATGAATCGACTAATTTTTATTCTAATTTTGTGCAAATAGTTTTGCGTTTGTTGACTAAATAAATAATCTGAACCAGAGATTAAAAGTAAGCGCATCAAATCTAATACTCGTGAAAGAATTAAAAAGAATAAAAAGGCGGATTGTAAAATCAAATTGAACACTTCGTTCAAATATTAAAAAAAGTCCATT
>NZ_PCZD01000063.1:0-9629 GCF_002553975.1 Lactobacillus sp. UMNPBX6 | reverse complement strand
GTTCAAACCAATCATACGAGAAAGGAACTCCTTTTTCTAATGTTTAAAGAAATAAATTTAAGGAATCATTCATCCTTACACAAACTATTTTACAGTCTCAAATATTGAGCTATCGGATGTATATATCTGGATTTAAATACTTAAATTAAGTCATTAAAAATGTATATATAGTTGAAAATAACACGTATAAAAGGCTAAAATATAGGGATTTTACGCCTTTTTATTTTTTAGAAAAAATGATGGACAAATCGAAAAGAAGGAATATAATTCTAGTTAAATTAGACAAGGAATTAAAAAAGAGTGAGAATATGAATGGACAAATGGACGACCACATGAACAAGCAAGAGCTTAATCATTGGTTACATAGTCGTAAATGGAAGAGAATATTGTTGATCTCAGAATTCGTTTATGTAGTAATTCTGATGTTGACACTAGTTTTTAACTTTTCTGTTTTCATGCATTTAGTAGTATTTCAAGGGATAGCAATTTTCATTTATTTATTAGTCGGTTGGATCTTCGATAAAGGTGATTCAGCTGTTAGCTTTAAAAAACGTGATACATTATGGGAAACGATCACTAGCATTCGTCTTAATCGTTTATTCTTTATTAGATTTTTCGAAATAGTTACTTTCTGGGTAAACGTAGCAGCAGACATTGCATTTGGACGTAAACTCTGGGACGATATTTTGAATGCACCATTAAAAATCCAACACGCGACGGCGCTTGAGAATGCGTCACTTTACGGCGATTTTGCTTGTGTAATCTTGCTAGCAATAGTCTTTATTGCTATTATTGTTGCAAATAAAAAGACGATGCGTGTTTCTGCGATTTTAGCAATAGTATTTTTACTCGCAGTTTTACCTATCCAGCATGAGATGTTGGTTCCTGTCATTATAGGAATTATTGGTAGTGTTAGTGCAATCGTGCTTTCCTTACAAGCTAAACTGTAAAAATTTAAAATGAATAAAAAATTAACGGACTAGTTCAAGCTAGTCCGTTTTTGTTATGATATAGGTTGCTAGTTTAGTATAGTTGAGGGTTAAGAAGAATGGTTACACAAAAACAACGTCGTCTTTGGGCATTCTTGGCTGCCCTAGCCTGTGTTATGTGGGGAATCTCAGGTTTATTTGCCAAGAGCTTATTTAATACGAGTCCGTCCATCACACCAATGTGGCTTTCACAAATCAGAATGGTCACATCTGGTATTATCTTGTTGATCGTAGCTGGGTTTTTAAAGCAAAAGCCAATCGCTACGATGAAGAATAAACATGATGCTTGGGTAATTATTGCTTACGGTATTTTTGGTTTATTACCCGTGCAATTATTTTACTTTATCGTTGTGCAACAATCTAACGCTTCAATTGCCACAATTTTACAGTTCATCGGTCCATTTTTCGTAATGGCATATTTAGCCTTTACGCATAAACAAGTAATGCGCCGGATTGATGTGATTGCAGCGATCTGTGCCTTTATTGGGGTTGTTTTGCTTGCAACACATGGCCGTTTTAATCACTTTGCCATTACGCCAAGCGTTTTATTCTGGGGCTTGCTCTCAGCCGGTGGTGTAGCAACTAATACCTTGATTCCGATCGGCGTTTTAAAACGCGTTTCAAGCTTAGTCGTTACAGGTTGGGGCCTTTTATCTGCGGGAATCTGCTTGATAATCGTTCACCCACAGATGCCACATATTCCTAATACACCACACGTTTGGCTTGATGTGGCTACCGTTATTGTGATTGGTACTTTGATTCCATTCCAGTTGATGACTAATTCATTGCGTTTCATCAAGGCATCTACTGCAAGTTTGCTTGATGCATTTGAACCATTCTCTGCAACGGTAGGTTCAGTTTTATGCTTTGGCTTGGTTATGGCACCAATGGACTGGATCGGTTCAATCTTAGTTGTTTTAGCTGCAATGGCTTTGAATATTTCTCCAAGAAAGAAAAAGGGAAAATTGAATAATGATTGATCCAAAAACACGTAGACTGTGGACTTTTCTGGCAGCCTTAGCCGCTGTCATGTGGGGAATCTCCGGTCTTTTTGCTAAAGGTTTATTCAATATTAGTGCTAAAATAACGCCGATGTGGTTGACCCAAATTCGGTTGATTATTTCAGGAATCGTACTTCTGCTTTTGGCAGGAGCCTTAAAGCAACAGCCACTTGCTACATTAAAGAATAAGCATGATGCGTTAGTAATTTTCGCTTACGGAATCTTCGGATTATTGCCCGTGCAATTATTCTATTTCATGTGTATTCAGGTAGCTAACGCTTCGATCGCTACTATCTTACAATTCATCGGCCCATTTTTCGTATTAGGATATTTGGCTTTTACTCATAAGCAAGTTATGCGTAGGTTGGATATCTTGGCTGCGATTGCGGCTTTCATCGGTGTCTTTTTGCTGTCAACGCACGGACAATTTGATCATTTGGCCATTACGCCGGTCGCATTATTCTGGGGTCTGCTTTCAGCAGTAGGTGAAGCAACATATACTCTGATTCCAGTTAATATTGTTAAAAGAGTATCCAGCATGGTGGTGACTGGCTGGGGGATGCTGTTTGCAGGAATCAGTTTGGTGATTATCCATCCGCAATTCCAAGCTATTCCTAATAAGCCAGCTGTTTGGTTATATACCAGTGCCGTAATTATCATTGGAACGATTATCCCATTTCAGATTATGGCTAACGCCTTGCGTTACGTTATTCCATCCACAGCCAGCTTGCTTGATGCATTTGAACCGTTCTCCGCAACGGTAGGCTCAGTTCTCTGCTTTGGTTTAGTTATGATGCCAATGGACTGGGTAGGTTCAATTCTGGTTGTGCTAGCAGCTATGGCTTTGAACTTAACGCCAAAACAGCCAAAGAAACATAAAGTACATGAATAAAAAAGAGAGGTTTTAATCGACCTCTCTTTTTTTGAAATAAATTAAATTAGTTAAACAGACAAGTAATGTAATAATGCCATAGACAATGAAGATGCTGGTGATTAAGGCAAGAGAAGAAAATTCGATCCAAAAGAAGACGGAGATCGAAATTAAGATGGCTGCTAGGATAATAGTTACAATATTTAGTCTTTTAAATTGTAAAGTAATTCCTGAAGCGAAGGTGCAGGCGGTTGCGATAGATAGGCAGGCTAGGTTGATCATTGATGGAGCGTAAGATGATAGATCACGAAATTCTGAAACTAGTGAAAGGCCCAGAATTAAGGCTATCAGTATTAAAAAATGTCGTGCATAACTGTCTATTTTCTCCATAGTTTTTACTCAACTCCTGTAATCAATGTTACAAGCATATAAAAAAGTGAAAAATTTTTCAAGTTGAGCAAAGAAACATAAGCTCTTTCTTATCAAAATTACAAAATAAGACATTTCCTGTAATTTTGCTTAATTTGATAGTATTACTTTTAAAACATAGTTGTAATATTTCTCAGGTAATATATAAAGCGTCGAAAGATAAAAAGTAATTAAGGAGAAATGTCAATTGAGTTTTAGACGTAATTTAGTTAAGTTTGCCGCAGTTTTATCAGTATTCTTTACAGGAATTTCATTTATTAATGTTCCTAACCAAACACAAACTGTGCACGCAGCAGAGCAAAGCACTACAGAAAAACGTGAAGCAGTTGCTGGTCTTGCTAAAAAGCAAGTAGGTAAGCGTTACGTTTATGGGGCTACTGGTCCTTCAGCCTTTGACTGCTCAGGCTTAGCTCAATACGTTTATAAAAAGGCTGCTAAAAAGACACTACCTAGAACCACTTATGGTCAAGTTACTAAAGGTAAACGCGTATCATTAAGTCATCTTAAGAAAGGCGACTTGTTGTTCTGGGGTTCTGCCTCAGCCCCTTACCATGTTGGTATTTATGTTGGTGATGGACAATATGTGCATGCTGCAACTCCTAGTCAAGGAGTAAGAAAGCAGGCTATCAGTGCCTACTTTTATCCATCAGCAGCTAAACGTGTTTTAAATTAATTTGATAATGAAAAGTCCCAGTCAGAATTTCTGACTGGGATTTTTTATTCTGTGACTTTTTCGGCTTCACTAACTCGCTCTTGGTGCCAAGCGATAATCATTTTCATGATGGCATTAGCTACATTAGTGTTCTTGAGTAGTGGACCATGTGAGTATGAACCAATAAAGTTGCGATAGCGCAGGCCTTCGACGTGGTCTTGCGGGTTGTTGCCGTAGCCTTCGATCATATCGCCGAGGGGATGCAACTTGTCCTTGTTATCGAAGTAAGTTTGACCAGAGTGGTTTTCAAAAGCCTTAACCTCACCCCATTCGGTCATGTAACGGGTGTCACCGATCATTCGCTTGTCGCTCTTGAAGACTGTGTGTAGTGGCAAAATATCCAAACCTGGAATAGTTACGCCAGAATTAGTCTTGTAGTAACTACCCATTAGTTGGTAACCACCACAAATGCAGAGCATTGGCTTGTCACTGTTGATGTATTTTTCAAGCGTTTCTTTGTGACGTGGCAAGTCTTTAGCGACAACAGTTTGTTCAAAGTCCTGGCCGCCGCCGAAGAAAACGAAATCGTAGTCAAAGGCGTTGAATTCGTCACCAAGTGAAATATTATCAACTTGAGTGTCGTAGCCTTCACGCTTTAGTAAAAAGCTCAAGATTTTAACATCGCCTGAGTCACCGTAAGTATTCATTAAATCTTCGTAGAGATATGCAATTTTAATTAATTTATCGCTCATTTTATTGTCCCTTAGTTCGTTTAATTTCTTCTGTCTAGTATAGCTTAATAGCTAGAATGGGGCAAAGGATTAATATTTGAATACTGTACTTGATGAAGCTAGTATGACATCAATAATGTGTACAGTATCGTTTTCGATAAAGTAGAATATAGCATATTTTTTTGAAATTAACTCGTCGGTATTTTCTTGAAGGAGTTTTTCTATATCTTTCTGGAAAATAATTTAACGCTTGCATAGTTTGCTCAAGATCTTCTACATAATTTTGAGCTGTTTGGTGAGATTGAGATACTTTTAAAATAGACTGGTATATTTCTTTAAGTGCTATAGTTACGTTAGGTGTTACTTTGATTATGTATTTTTGCATAATGCTTATATTCCTAACTCCTTATTTAACTTATCAAACGCTTTGCTAATCTCAATACCTTTACCGTTTCTTGCATCTTGAGCATGTTTAGCTAATCTTGCTTCAAGTTGTTCCTTGGTCATCTTGTTCATGTTCATCCAATCAGGGGTAACTTCAGCTAATTTGTCCTCCCAGTTAGACTTAGCGACCTCATATTGAGCTGTAGCTTCTGCAACCATCATTGCAGTATCGTGATCGTTTTTATTTTCTCTTTTCTTTGAGGACAGATCAAAAGGAATACTGTCAGTTAATGCAATTTGTCGTAAGTACATGTCAATTGCGACTGACATCGGGATGCCAAGTTTGTTTAATACTTTTTCTGCGTTTTGCTTAGTTTCCTTATTAACACGGACATTGATTGCTGCTTTTTCAGTCATAATTTTATCCTTTTTGTAGTTGGTAGATAGTTGTTTGATAGTTAATAACCACATAATATCAAATACAGCATAAAAGTGAAACCAAATCAATTTATTTAGTATTGACATAGGATAAATAAGAATATAAAATTTGCCTAATTTTATATTCATTATATTTTAATATCTTAGACTACTAGTCAGAGTTAGGTGACACTATGCATACGATTTTTAGCAAAATTGATAAAAAGTATAAAATTGAATATTGGCTTCTATTAGGAATGAATATTATCAGTACTGGCATTTTGACTTTTAATGTTTACTTAGAAGGAATACTGATAAATTCCTTAGTATATAAGTCTGATAGGGTTGCTTTTGTACGTAGTATTGTATTAATAACGACTTTAAGTCTTATCAGACTTTTGTTGTCATATTTCATGAACAAAATTCAGATTTTAAGATTTAGAGAAATAAATATGGAAGTTAATGATGTGATAATGAAAGAACTGTATGTGAAGGATACGCTAGCAGTTACAAAGATGAATTCAGTTCGAACGGCAGATAGAATTACTGAAGATACTACTGAAGTGCTGACTTTTTTATTCCAAACAATAAATCAAATTATTTCAATCGTACTTTCTTCAATTCTGATTTTTACATATTTATTTACGGCTGGCTCTGGTTTTTTATTGTTAATAGCGATTCTGTTGCCTGCATATAGTCTCATATATTTATTTTTGCGGCCTAAAATTTTCAAAGTTAGTTTGAAATTGAAAGAAGCCTATAATGAATACTTTTCAGGCTTTACCGAATGGTTAAGTAGATATATTGAGATAAAGGGTAATCAAAGAGAGAAAATAGAAAATAAAAGATGGAGTAATACAAAAAGAACGCTTTTAGACGTTGCTAAGCGGGATTTTCTTCTCAATTTAAATATGTCTAATAGCGAGATTGTTTTACAACTTATTTTTCAGTTAGTATTGTTTATTAATGGCGGTTTATCAGTAATTTCCGGCAAGATGACAATTGGTTCCTTTTCAATTATTTTTCAATACTTTAATCAGCTTTTGGGACAGGTTGATGAAGTTTTTTCTATCTTATTTAAATTTGAATCATTTAAAGTAGCGTGGATGAGAATCAACAATTTACTAACCATGAAGAATGAACAAGATGGTAAAAAAATAATCTCTAAAATAAAATTGATTCAAGTACATGATTTTAATATTTACTTAGATGAAAAAACACCTTTATTCACCAACAATTTTTCTGCCAATTTTGTTACTCCAGGATTTTATATTGTGAGGGGCAGAAATGGAATCGGAAAATCTACTTTGCTCAGAATAATAATTGGCCTATACACGCCGAAAAAGGAAGGAAAAATAACCATAAATGGTATAGATGCTGATTTGATTAATAAAAGCAAACTAAGAGAATCAAATATAAGCTGCTTATTTCAGGATATACCACTTCCTAATTGTTCAGTGAGGGACTATTTAGGATCATATTCTGATAAAGGTCAGGTTTATAAAAGCGAGTATTTTTCAAAGGTTTTTGATTCACCACAATTTAGAATTGAAAAGATTTTAGATAGAGAGATGAGCGAACTATCAACAGGTGAAATACAGTTAGTAAAATTATATTCTGCTGTTTTAAAAACTGGTGCGCAATGTTTTTTACTAGATGAACCATTGGCAAATATCTATCCTGAGCTACAAAGTGATTTATTAAAACTATTGCAGGAAATAGCGCAGGCTAATTTGGTTATTATCATAAGTCATGATCTGAAATTGAATGAAAATGCGAAAAATATAAGGATAGAATGACTATTGTTGATAAGCCACTATCCATGCTATAATGAGCTTAATTTTTACAGAAAGCGAGGACTAAAATGCGCGACATTTTAGGTTTAAGTTTGAGAATGAATTATTTCCTTTCATTCGTCAAACGCTACTTAAGGCTTAACCCAGATTTTTAGCTGAAAGTCTGGGATTTTAAACTACAACTGAATAGTAATTTTCCCTGGCTTTCAGCGACATTAGCAGTGTTGTGAAAAGGAATGGGAAAATGTTTAACTTAATCGAAAAAGAAAATGTCAATGTCAGACGATTATTAGCTGGACGAGTGTTAACTAACATCGCAGATTCACTATTTTACATGGCAATTTTGTGGTTCTTTAAGGTGCGCTTTAATTCACCAGTGATTTTGTCCCTGATTTTCATTGCGGACTCATCAATTGATATGCTGTCGTTTACTTTGGGTCCACTAATTGATCGCATCTATATCAAAAAGATGCTTAAGACTGTTACGATAGTGCAAATAGCAACTAGCGTAATCACGGCGCTATTGTTTCAAGTTGAGTTTTGGCGCGACTTAGTGATTTGGCTTTTATTAGTGGTATATATTATTTCCACGATTGGCTCGACTTTGATTTATCCTGCAGAAGAAAAAATTTTACCAGTCATTGTTTCGAAAGCGAAACTAACAAAAGTAAACGGCGTTTTTCAGATGACTTATAAAACACTCGATTTATTCTTAAATGCGGCGGCAACATTATTGATTACTTGGGTGTCACTTGATTTCACGGTGATTATTTCTGCAGTATTTTTTGCAGGAGCGTTAGCTTTTTATGCTAAGTTGATATTACCCAGGAAATTATTATTGCCTGATTCTGCGAACGAATATTTTGCGGAAAATTATTGGCAAAATTTGCTTAAGGGCTGGCATACTTTGAAAGATGAAGGCAAGATAGCACGGTTGATTATGCCTTTTGCAGTGACTAATCTTTTTTACGGTATTTCGTCTGTGGGATTGCCATATTTTGCAACGGAGCATTTGACTAAATCAGCGATTGGCTATGGTAGTTTAGAACTAGCTTCATCAATAGGTGGGCTAGTTGGAAGTGTATTGGTACAGCGACTAACTTTTGATAAAAACAAGATAGAAAGATTGGTCGTTGTATGTCTTGTATTATCGGGCTTGGCGATTGTGCTTGAGCCAGCTGTGCCCAAAGGGATGCCAATTTTGCTATTAATTCTGTTTTTCACGTCCGAATTATGGATTGTGATGATGAATATTAACTTTGAGGTATTGGTCCAAGAGAGTTTTAGTCCGCATGTTTTAGGTCGAGTAGAGACGATCAATGATTCGATTCTGTCATCGATGATTCCGATTGGCTCATTTTTAGGCGGGCTGATTGTAGCGCGTTTTGGTGCAGATTGGGCGATTGCACTTGAGGGAGTTGCTCAAATTTTGACAGCAGGATATTATTTTGTGATTGAGAAAAAGAAGTAAATAAATAGCAGTGGTCGACTAGATCATTGCTTTTTTTGTAAAGAAGAGCGGTCAAATGATCACCACAATGTGTCTCTAATTGAACTGTCCCATGGTTAATCATTTTTTCAACCATTTACGATTATTGCTTTTGGTAGTAATATAAGTAAAAATATAGTACAATAAGTTGTACAATATAAGGAGGGATTAGTCTATGGATGCGGTTAATTACAGTAATTTTCGTAAAAATTTAAAGCATTATTTTAAGCAAGTCAATGATGATAGTGAACCTTTGATCGTAACTAATAAAGAACCAGAGGATAATGTGGTTGTATTAGGTAAAGAAGATTATGATGCCTTGGTTGAGACATTAGAAATTCAATCTAATCAATACCTAATGGACAAGATTGAAAGAGGGCGTAAACAAGTTAGTGAAGGCACGATAAAGCAACATGAACTAATTGATCCTGAGCAGGTAACAAAATCATGATCGTAGCATGGACGGATGATGGTTGGAACGACTATGTGTATTGGTATGACGATGGTGATTATAAAAAGGTATCAAGAATAAACGATCTTGTGAAAGATATGAAAAGACATCCATTTACAGGTATTGGTAAGCCTGAGACCTTAAAGAGAAATCTATCAGGGTTATGGTCAAGACGAATCGATTCGAAAAATCGGATCGTCTATGATTGTCATAAATCAATGATAACTATATATTCATGTAAGGATCACTATTGATAATTGGAGTTTTGCAGCAATGATTAATTTCATTGCTGCTTTTTTCATTGACTAAAAAATATAAAGTGCTATTTTTATTAAAATTGGACAGGGGGATTGCTATGAAAATTGGAGTTTCAACAAGTTTAAAAATATATGTGTAATTGTGTTTCTTAAGTGTTATAA
>NZ_PCZD01000062.1:0-9685 GCF_002553975.1 Lactobacillus sp. UMNPBX6 | reverse complement strand
TAACAAGATTGGACTTTTTTAGTAACTAAAACGATTTAACTAGCACCACGCGTATTTAAATATATAGTTCGTTTAATCATGCGCTCACCTCATTTATATCGATTATAATCGATGAAGTCATCAAAATCATCAATCTTATCGAGTATAATCGATAAGATTGCAAAAAAAGAGCCTTTTATCGAATATACTCGATAAAGGCTTTTTTCTTATAAAACTAATTCTTACTTAAATGAATTTCACGATCAAAGATCTTTTGTAATTCTAAGCTGAAATTATGAGCAATAAAGACAATCGTCGCCTTACTTTTCAGCAAATTATTCAAAATTTCTTTAGTTCCCTTTGAATCAATTGCACTCGTACCCTCATCAATCAGAATGATATCTGAATCATGAATTTTAGCACGAGCAAGGACGATCTTTTGCCGTTGACCACCAGAAATATTCAAATTATCTAGATTAAGTTCTTGCTTAAGCCCATCTTTAAATTTATTAATATCAGCAATAAAGTTAACTTCTTGAACAACTTGTTCAACCTGATTATTCAATTGATCATCGAACATTGTAATATTGTCAGCAATTGTAGCTGGAAAGACAACCGGATCTTGCGGAATATAGTCGATTCGGCTCATATCTGGTTTAATTGCTTGTCCATCTTCGTCTTGGAAAATTACTTTACCATTAGTTGGCTTAAGCTCACCTAAAATCAATTTAAATAAAGTTGATTTACCTGCGCCAGAATCACCTGTTAATAGAATTTTTTCACCGTTTTTAACTTGAATATCTGGATAAGTCAGTTTTTCACCATTGGGAAACTGCAGCTCTAGGTCCTGTGTAGCAAATCCCTTAGGTGTAGCTTCATCTTCATTAGATTGAGCAGGTACCGCAGCAGCAGTTTCATTAACTTCCTCAATTAACTTCTTGGTTCCCTTCATCTGGCCCCAAGAATTAGAAATATATTCAATAGATGCATTTAGATAGAAGCGAAAGTTACCAACGATCAGCAGTGTACCAACCGTAACGGCACCGTTTTTAACCAAATAACCGGTTAATACAAAAAGAATAAAACCAAATAATGCGGAAACAATTCCATTAAAGGCATTAAGCAATTTGATGTAATATATTTGCTTAACAGTAGCATCTTCTAGCTTCTTAGATGCATTTTCCGTAACGGCAAATAATTTAGCTCCTGCCAAGAATTGACGAATCTGTTCAAGACCGGATAACCAATCATTCAAACTATCGAGGTAAGCCTGATTTCGATCAGAAATTAATTGCGTTGCCTTTTGAAGCGGCTTCTCAGTTATCTTAGGCAAAACAAAGGAGACAGCAACCATCAGCGCAATCACAATAAGGAGTTGCCAATTGAGCAAAATCAGACAAATTAACACCGCAATCATTGTGACAATCCCATAAATCAAATTAAAGATTGGTTCATAGTAGTTGTCATTAATCATTGATAGGTCATTAGTTAGGCGATTTTGCATTGCACCGACTTCATGATTTTTACCATCATGATAATAATGACTAACAATCTTAGTTCTTATTTGATCATTAAGATCTTGTTCTTGCGACTTATTCAAATAGATAATGCCGCTATTTATTAAATATGAAACTAGAATAATCACAAATGTAATTACTGTGATCAAGATAAAGTTTCTAAGGTTCCTTGATAAGACAATATCAGCCTCTAATTGCACCAAAAAGGTGTTAAGAACATTTAATGCAGGAACAAGAATTGCGCCTAAAAGATATAGGTAGAAGCGGAAAGGATTAACTTGAATAAATTTTTTCAGATTCATCTGTTTGCCTCTTTTCTTGTTCTAGTGAACTTAATTTCTTGATCAAATTTAGCTTTAACTTCTGGTGACAAATTATGAGCAATCATCAGAATGGTTCGGTTACTATGCAAAAGATTGTCGATGATCTTTTCTGATCCTGCACGATCAATTGCGCTGGTGACTTCGTCCATCAAAACAAATGGCTGATCATGAATTACACTTCTGGCTAAGACCACTTTTTGTCTTTGACCACCGGAAATGTTCTCATTTTTGACATCAATAACGGTTTGAACACCATTCGGCATCTTGGCTAGATCTGGAGCAAGCTGCATACCACTTACTACGGTTTCAACTTTATCAGCTAACTTTTCATTAAACATTGTGATGTTATCGCTAATTGAAGCTGGAAAAACAATTGGATCTTGTGGTAAGTAACCAACTTTGGCTTCAGCAAATGGAATTAAATTACCGGCTTGATCAGTAAACTTTATTTCGCCACTTTCAGGTTTCATCTTGCCTAAAAGTAATTTAAACAAGGTCGATTTACCTGTGCCTGAATCCCCTGTAAGCAGAACCTTTGCTCCTGGCTTAATACTAAAGTCTGGATAAGAGATTTGTTCACCATTTTCATATTTGGCAGATAAATTCGAAACAGTAATGCCATAGGCTAGCTGCTTATTTTCAGATTCGTCCTTAATCTTTTTACGAAGCAAAAAAGTTTGTTCACGTAATTCTTTAGTTGACTTGACCCGAGTAATAGCACTAGTCATATTAAAGATCGATGAAAAGATTAAGAAGGCAAATGATCCGGCTACAGCCCAATCACCGAAAGAAATCTGATGAAAAATAAATAGAAAGCCGGCTAAAGCGCTCATCCCTATTTGAGCAATTGCATTACCAAAAGTATTGATAATATAAGAAATACTGCGATATTTGTAGCTTTGCTTATTTGCATCAACGTATGAGTGGCTAGCTTTATGTAGTTCGCGGCTTAAGCGTGCATAAGCAGTGTATCTTCTCAATTCTTGTAAACCACCCAGCCAATGCTCAATTGTATTTAACAGCTTCTCATTTTTGACATTAACTTCCTTCACTGCAGCTGAAGTTTTTTTCTCCATTATTTTGGGTAATAAAAGCGTAACGACAGCCAAAATAGCAGTAAACAAAAGAAGTAGCCAATTCATACTGATTAAAAGAGCAACACCAAAAACGATCTGTAAAACTGCGCTTAGGATATCAATCCACGGAGTTGCATAATCATTATCAAGCAATTTTAAATTAGCTGTTAGTTCATTCTGCATTTTAGAGACTTTTTCATCCCCACCTGCATAATAGTGATGTGTAAGGTCTTTTCTGATCTGGTGAATATAGTTCTGTACTTGCCTGGTCATTGTTTGGGTGGCAACCGGCAGCAATAAGGCTACTAGCAGTTCTAGAGCTAATTCGATAGCTTGCCACTGAACATATCCTGTCAAGTTGCCAGCTGTAATATCATTTAGCGCATATTTAAATAGATATTCATTAACTGTTCCTCCTAGTGTGTATAAGACAAATAGGAAGATGATTAGAATGGCTCGCGGAATATTTTGTCTGAACAATTCTTTGATTTCCATAGTGCTACCTCCAAAGTAATTGCAGCTACTTTTTATATTAAATATATGTTAATAACATATTAATTTATAGTACTAACATTTTCAATGTTTTTTTATTTTTAGCTAATTTTTAAAGATAGCACAAAAAAAGCAGAATCCACGTGGAATTCTGCTTTTACTTTGGCCAAAACAAATCATCTAATGTCTTATCAAGTGCTTCACAAATTCGGATACACAGATTTACCGTCGGATTATAATCCCCTTTTTCAATTGCTGAAATTGTTTGCCTAGAAACATTTACTATGTCGGCTAACTCCTGTTGCGACAGGTCTTTACCTGCACGAGCCGCCTTCATTTTTAAATTTTTCATTTTCTCACCTTACTAATGTAGAGCTGATATACATAGTTAACACCAACCAGGAGTAAAAACAAACCAAATAATAGCAATAATACGTTATGATCCCATTTAGCAGCATTTTCGATAAGACCTAGAATACCAAAAACCAATTCGCATACTCCCAATAAAATGAAAGTTATGGAACTCAATAGTAAGTTCTTTTCGTGCATGGCAATATACGCACCTTTGAAAATCGTATATCCAGTAAACACCATACATCCAATCAAAAGCGGAGCCAATAACAAAAAGACTGGTGTCATTTTCACGTTAAGATTATCTACAAGAAATAATAACAGAAAATCACTAACTGCTATTGCAATAAAGGCATACTTGTAGCCTCGACCACGAATTACCGCTTGACGTTCATCATACTTCTCGCTTTTTCGATTCTTTCTATAGGTTACTAACATGTAGCCCAATGCCAAGAAAAATACAAAGATAATTATATTTAGTGTATCCATTTTTATCATTCCCTTTCAAATTTGATTACATTATAATACATATTTTTACAAATGTAAATTATATTTTACATTATTGCAGATAAATTTAACTAAAACAAGTCGATACATTATTCGTATCGGCCTTTATTGCCTAGGAAATATTAACGGACAGTTTCTAAACAATATGATTTTTTATGGCAGTTTGGACAGCGCAATCTTCTAGTATGTGGCGTGTGTGCCGCAAACATAAACGTCTTTAGTTCTGGAACAAATTTGTAATCGCAATTAGGACAAATATATGCCACTTTTTGATAGTAAATTTTAAGTAGCACAACTGACATTGCAATTAAAATTGCTACTAAAACAGTCACCGAAATATAGACTGCAGTGTTCATTTTATTGATGATAAAGTATGCAATAAATGCCGTACCAAGTAGTTCAACAGCGATTTCTACTGCTGACAGCTTCCACATTGAACGTATTACTTTTTTATATCTAGTTTCATTATTCATAATCTTCGTAATGTCAGTAACTTCCGCAATATTATTGGGTTTACTTAAGACCTGTTGTAGTTGGATGATTTTCTTGTTTTGCTCTTCTAGTTTTCGTGTTTCTTCTTTATTTCTTTTTAGCTGATCTTTAAGTAAAAGATCGATCAGCTTATCACCATTTTTATCCTCTAATATTTTTTGAATATCTTTTAGTGAAAAGCCTAGTTCTTTTAAAAAGATAATCAGTTTTAATTGCTTTACCTGCTTAGCAGAATATAAGCGATAGCCACTTTCACTCACTCTGCTGGGTTTTACCAAACCTTTTTGATCATAATAGCGAATGGTTCTAGTGATTATGTTCAACTTCTTTGCTAAATCTCCGATTGTATATTCTGACATTACTTTCTCACCTCACAACTTAAATATACGGGTTTACGCTACGTCAGAGTCAAGAATAAGCTAAATTTTCCTGAAAAAACTTCAAAAAGCAAATATTTTACTCTTTTCCTATTGAAATCATTAACATTCACTGTATAATTTTAAGTGAATGTTCACTTTATACAAATTTCGGAGGACTAAATGAACGCAATCAGTAATTTCTTTCATTTAAAGGAGAACAATACCTCCTTTAAGACCGAGCTTTTAGCCGGTTTGACTACTTTCGTAAGTATGTCATACATTCTTTTCGTTAACCCAAACGTTTTGGGCGCTAGTGGTATGGATAAAGGTGCATTGTTCACCGTTACTGCATTATCTGCAGCATTCACCTGTATCGTGATGGGACTTGTTGCCAACTATCCAATCGCTTCAGCTCCAACGTTAGGTTTGAACGCATTCTTCACTTACACAGTTTGTCTTGGCATGCACGTTAAATGGCAAACAGCTTTAGCTGCCGTTTTTGTTGCATCAATTCTTTTCATTTTACTAACTGTCTTTAAAGTTCGTGAGATGATCATTGATGCGATACCTGCCGACATTAAATATGCTATTTCTGCCGGTATCGGTTTATTCATCGCCTTCATCGGTCTTCAAGGTGGTAAGTTAATTCAAAACAGTGACTCAACTTTGGTTACTATCGGTAGCCTTAACAATCCAACTGTTTGGATCACTATTTTCGGTTTGATCGTTACCATTTTCCTAATGATTGCACGCGTACCTGGTGCAATCTTCATCGGAATGATTGCTGCGGCTGTCTTCGGCGTAGTTATTGGTCAAGTTCCAATGCCTAAGGGCGTGATTTCATCTGTCCCAAGCATCGCACCAACTTTTGGTCAAGCAGTTTTCCACATCAGCGATATTAATACCGTTCAAATGTGGGTTGTTGTCTTCACCTTCCTTTTAGTAACTTTCTTTGACACGACCGGTACTTTAATCGGTTTGGTTCAACAAGCCGGCTTAATGAAAGACAACAAGATGCCTCGTGCCGGTGAAGCTTTAGCCGCTGACTCTTCAGGGATGCTTGTTGGTTCAGTACTTGGTACCTCACCTGTCGGCGCCTTCGTTGAATCAAGTTCTGGTATCGCAGTTGGTGGTAGAACTGGTTTAACCGCAGTTTGGGTTGGTATTTTCTTCCTAATTTCTACTATCTTCAGCCCAATTTTGAGCGTCTTTACTACTCAAGTAACTGCACCTGCCTTAATCATCGTCGGAGTTTTAATGGCTGAAAACTTGGCTCACGTACACTGGACTAATCTCGAAATTGCCATTCCTTGTTTCCTCATTGCAATCGGAATGCCTCTTACTTACTCAATTTCAGACGGTTTAGGCTGGGGCCTCATCGTTTACCCAGTTTCAATGATCGCAGCTAAGCGTTTCAAGGAAATTACACCAATGATGTGGATTCTGTTCGTGGTGTTCATTATCTACTACGTGGTTTTAAACGTAAAATAATTTCATTAATAAAATACCTTCATCTAAGCAAGCAGTTAATAGCTGCTTGTTTTTTTGGATTTCACTGCAAAGATTTATATGCTTTATTAAAAACAATTTAAAAAATTATTGACAATTAATTAATGCTTCAGTATTATAACTTACAACATAAATAATATTTTAGCTTTGATAAGGAAAGTAACTTAAGATAAGATTTTCAGAGAGTCTTCGCTTGGTGAAAGAAGATAATTAAGTCTTACGCGAAAATCACCTTTGAGCCGAAAGTGCGATAATTAGCATTCTCAGGGTCCGCCCTATACAGCGGCGACGTATCGCTAATCACAAATAGATTGGCCACACGTGCAGAAGGTTAAATGTTGAAAAACTTTTAACAAAAATAGGTGGTACCGCGTTTTAAACGCCCTATTAGATCAAATTGATCTGGTAGGGCGTTCTTTTATTATCAAAGTTAAGTTATTAATTTTTAAGGAGAATTGGCAATGGATCAAACAAGATTAGTAACTTTAGATAATGGTTATCACCTATTTACACGAAAAGTCAATGAAGGACCTATTAAACTGCTTTGCTTACATGGTGGCCCTGGCGGAACACATGAAACTTTTGATAATTTTAAAGATGGCTTAAAAGGGCAAGGCGTTGAAGTTTATTCATATGATCAATTAGGATCTTACTATTCTGATCAACCTGATTTTACTAAAAAAGAAAATAAATCATTACTTTCTATCCCTCGATATGTCGATGAAGTCGAAGAAGTAAGACAAAAGTTAGGCTTAGATAACTTTTACTTGTTGGGACATTCATGGGGTGGACTTCTTGCTCAAGAATATGCTTACAAATATGGCAAACACCTAAAGGGCTTAGTTCTAATGTCAATGATTGATAACTTAGATGAATATACAGAAAATATTAATCATGAACGTGAAGAAACTTTTTCACCTGAACAAGTTGATTACATGAAAGAATGTGAAAAAGCTGAGAACTTTACTGACCCTATGTATCAGCAATTAGTTGCTCATCTTTATTCCCTCTTTTTAACAAGACATCCCACAGGTACAGCTCATCCTGTAAATACTCACAATAATGTGATTTACAACTATTTCCAAGGAAATAATGAATTTGTTATGGTGGGTGAGCTTACCAAATGGGATTTCAGAGAGAAACTAGCAAGTTTGAAGATGCCAACTTTATTAACCTTTGGAGAATTCGATACTATGCCACTTTCAGCTGCTCGCAGAATGCATCAAACACTAAGTAATTCACGCTTAACTTTAACTCCGGATGGCGGACATTGTCATAATACTGATAATCCAAAAGCATTTTTCACGTCTTTAACTAAGTTTTTACACGATGTTGAGAACAACACATTCAAGGGAGAATAAACTATGAAATTAAACAAATTACTATTATCCGCTTCCGTCGTCTTAGCTTCTTTAGCTACCGCTGCTTGTGGAAATAACAACGCTTCTGCTAATAAAAAAGATCAAACTTTACATTTAATGCAAACAGGAGAAATCTTATCTTTAGATACTTCTAATCAAGCTAATATTAGTCAATGGAATGTCCTAGAAAATTCTATGGAAGGACTTTATCGTGCCGATAAAGAAGGTAATCCTTCTCCAGCAATGGCTACAAAATTAGTTAAGCCAACAGATCACGGTAAAAGATATACCTTCACCTTAAGAAAAAATGCTAAATGGTCCAATGGAGATCCTGTAACTGCGGAAGATTTTGTTAATTCATGGCGTAGATCTGTCAGTCCTAGCTCTCAATCAGGTTATTCTTATATCTTCACTGGTGTAAAGAATGCCACCAAAGTCACTGCAGGTAAGTTGCCAGCAAAAGATCTAGGGGTCAAAGCTTTAAACAATCGCACTCTTCAAGTTGACCTAGAATATCCAATGCCATACTTTACTAGAATGATGGTTCTGCCAGCATTCTTCCCACAAAGCAAAGCTGCTTTAACTAAATTTGGCAAAAGCTATGGTTCTGCTTCTAATAAGATGTACTACAATGGACCATTCAAGGTTGATGGTTGGACAGGTAGCAATTTGTCATGGGACTTGGACCAAAATAAATATTATTACGATAAAAAAGATATCCATTTAAAGAAAATGAAAATGCAAGTTGTAAAAGATGCAAACACCGCACATCAACTTTTCCAACAAGGAAATCTTGATGACGCAACTATTACAGGAACCACGGCTCAAGGCTTGCAAAAAGATAAAAATTTAATGCATCTTAAACGTGCCGGAGTCTACTATTTACAACTAAATCAACGTCAAGGACGTGTATTTTCAAATTCTAAATTACGTGAGGCTCTATCTTTAGTATTAGACAAAAAACACTTAGCTGAAAAAGTACTTGCCGATGGTTCAGAACCTGCATATACATTTGTTGCACCAACTTTAGCTAAAGATCCAACCACTGGCAAAGATTTTGCAACTGAAATGAAGCCAAGTGAAAATTATAATGTCAAAAAAGCACAAAAATTATGGCAAGAAGGCTTAAAAGAAGAAGGAAAGAAATCTGTCACTTTAACTTACTATACAGATGATCAAACTATCAATAAGAATATTGCCCAATTTGTTCAATCACAAGTTGAATCCAAATTAAAAGGTGCAGATGTTGAAGTACACGCTGTTCCTGCTAAAAATAGCCAAGATAATGTAAGTAAAGGCAACTTTGACATGCACTTTAGTTTATGGCTTGCTGATTATGCTGACCCAATGAGTGATTTTGATATCCTTCAAACCAATAATGCTCAAAATTACGGTAAGTATAGTAGTAAGGCTTACGATAATTACATTAGTGCCGCTAAAAGCAAGAGCGCTGCAGATGTCAAACAATACTGGCAAAATATGAGAAATGCTCAAAGTCAGTTAACTAAAGATACTGCAGTAGCACCTTTGTACAACATGACCGAAAGTCACTTAGTAAGAAGCAACTTAAAGGGTGTATTATGGCACTCCGTTGGTGAAGTTGATTATACAAGAGCATATTTTAAGTAAATAATTTTTAAAACAAGCAGTTCCAGCTGCTTGCTTTTTCTACTCTAAGTCAAGTGTTATCAACGATTTTAAGCAATTTTATTTTGAAAT
>NZ_PCZD01000061.1:0-10098 GCF_002553975.1 Lactobacillus sp. UMNPBX6 | reverse complement strand
TCTAATCTATCAAGCAGCTTGATTAAAAGTGTTCAATTTATTATTGCAATTTACGAGTCGTATTTTTTTCATGATCTTTTGCATATAAATTTAGAATTCGTTGATAACTCTGTCGAGTTAATTCATTCATATGTAAATTAGGTGCTAATTCTTGCAACTTACGCTGAACTAAATAGTATTTATTAAGCGTAACAGGACGAACAGCATTATCTTTATATAGATGAATCCAATCTAGATAATATTTATAAAACAACTTGGTACTATATTTTCGTGACATATAAAAACCTCCTTAAACTTTAGTCACTCTGACATTGTTTAAGGAGGTTTTATTATTATGCAAGATTAAATGAACATATTCTGGAGAAGAAATTGTTTGAATTGTTTCATATACTGAATTCTTTTTTTATTAATACGTAGGTAATTTAAATAGTTAGAGTAAAACTGTCCTATTTTTTGTTGCTCATTATTGTCAGGTATAAATATAGCTATGTTTTCTAAATCTTTTAAGTTAAGTTTATTTCTGCTACTTCCAACAGTATATTTTGAATAATTAATCTGCTTTAATGCTAAAGCTAGAAATAATGGGCTTACATCTTTATTTACTTTTAAAACATGTGCATGATTATTAACCCAAATTTGACCTTTGACAAAATAAATAGGGTATTCTGTTAAACTGTTAGCTCCATCTTCGGCTATAAGTATAAATTCTCCTTTATGAGTAAATCCGCTGATATAGTCTTGAATTCCATTAGCTCCATAATATGGAGTATCGCCAAATAATCTGTCTTCTTTTTTAACCGGTTTTCTATTTTTATCTAAAATAGTTACTAAATCAGATAATTTGGTTTGCTGCCACTTTGCTTTTTTTAAAAAAAGTCGCCTAATTATTTCGTGATAAGTAAATTGAAAACTTTCTAATTTTCGTTGCTGAAGGGTTATACGATTATCTATTAATTTGAGAAGATGAACAATAGCTTTTTGTTCAACGTTATCAGGCAATCCAATATTAGTTTTTTTAACAATAGAACTATTTAAATTAACCTGACTACCTGGTTGACCAAATTTTTGCCATTCATGTTTGTAGAAAGCTAACCAGTAAAATCCAAAATCTATATTAAACTTTGGATTTTCAAATATGAGAAAGCCGTCATGAACACCAGTTTTAACATAATTAATAACTGGATAACCCACAGATGCAGCTATGCTCAATAATAAATGCGGTGTTGAAATTACTCTTGTTTTTGCTTGTCCCAGTATAGATATGTGTTGAGACAAGTGCTGTATTCGTCCATGTTGAGCAGTCACATCAGAAATGCGTAACCATCCAATATTTGAATTACTATTAAACCACTTGGGATCACTAATAGGTCTGGGAGATGCTCCTCGAATTATTTCAGATATATCTCCTAACTTACGCTGCTCCCAATCGTTAGTGAATCCTTTAAAGCGCAATACTGGAGCACTTTTCACCTCTCTTCTATTCATGAAGCTCGCCCTCCAGTTCCTTTATAATGGCATCCAGGCCATCCATAATATCAGAATCATCTGAAGTTAATTCCTTTAACATGCCGACCAATTCTCGTTGATTTTTCTCAATCTCAACATTTGTTTCATGCAGGTCAGCAGCTACTTTCTTCAGGTCTACCGGAGGCTCGGGAACGAAAGTATCCACATACCTTGGGATGTTAAGATTAAAATCGTTTTCTTCAATTTCATCAAACTTAGCTAAATGAGCATAACGTTCAACATCTTCACGCTTCTCATAAGTATCAAGAATCTTTTGAATATCTTTTTCTCTTAACTCATTTTGGTTCTTTTTCTTTTCAAATCCTTTAGAAGCGTCAATAAACATTACACTTCTATCAGTTTTATCCTTCTTCAACACCACAATAACAGTTGGAATACTAGTACTGTAGAACAAGTTAGATGGTAATCCAATTACCGCATCAATTGAACCATTTTCAAGGAGCTTCTTACGAATCTTACCTTCTGCTGCTCCTCGGAATAGAACACCATGAGGTAAAACAATAGCCATAGTACCTGTATTCTTTAAATGATAAAAACCATGCAATAGAAATGCGTAATCAGCTTTTGATTTGGGAGGTAGTACACCATATGGGCTAAACCGAGGATCTTGTAAAAAGCCTTTATCAGCTGGCCACTTTAAAGAATATGGCGGGTTCATTACTACAGCATCAAACATAGTTTTAGCAACAGGTGGCCAATCAGCACTAAGTGTATTACCTCTGCGAAGATGCTGATTACCAAAATCAACACCATGAAGAATCATATTCATTTTAGCCAATCTATGTGTTGAGAAATTAATTTCTTGTCCAAAGTAAATTATCTGATCTGCTTTTCCGCCAAATTTTTCAATGTATTTTCCAAAATTTAAAAGCAAAGACCCTGATCCCATTGCTGGGTCATATACTGTTAAACCATCTGGGTATTTGCCTCCAACTAAAGTTAATTTAGTTAACAACTCTGATACTTTTTGAGGTGTATAAAATTCACCTGCTTTTTTTCCTGAACTTTCGGCAAATTTGCCGATTAAAAATTCATAGGCATCACCTAAAGTATCACCCTTAGTTTTAACAATCTCTAAATCACCTATTGCTTTAATGACGTTAGCAATAGTATCTGCTTGTTGCTGGGCATTATCACCTAATGCCTTGGAATATAAATCAACATCTTCAAACAATCCTGCAAAATTTTCACTTATACTTTCAATGTCATTAAAAGCTTCCGCCAAATCAGAAATTTGAAATGTTTTAAGTTCACCTTTTTGAGTTCTAGCTTCTCCATTAATTTCATTTAATAAATACGTAAATGTGTGTCTAGGAGAAATTGTATACGAAAAAGTTCTTTTTAATTCCTTTAAAAGTTCTTCATCTTCGGCGTTTTCTTCATATAATTTTTGATTAGCTTTTAAATCTGCATTCGGATCACCAATAAGTTGTCCCACATAATATAGCATCTTATCAGAAAGATACTTATAAAAAATTATTCCCAATAAATAGTTCTTATATTCATTAGCATCCATTTTAGAACGTAAATCGCCTGCGGCACTATATAAAGCCTGTTCAAGTTGACTTTTAGCTTTTATATTATTATCTGACATATAAGTTTTTCAGTCCTTCTAATTTTCGTTGTTAGAGCAACGAAAATATTAATTAATATTATTTTAACTTGTCAAGCCAAATAATAAAAGAACTAATATTCGAAAAATAAAAATGCACTTTAGTCAAGTGCATTTAATTTATATACTTTCGTAATTCTCTTTCATTAATCTTACTTTGTTTTTCAGCTGCATCGTAAACAAATTCAAAGACGGACTGATCAATATTAGCAATATCAATAAAAAACACGGTATTTGTTCTTGCGTTGAAAATCATTAATCGTTCAATATTTTCATTATTAAAATGATTATAAAATCCTAACGTATAATACAAAAGCAACTGGCGAACCCATGAAATTTGCATAGTAGTTTTCACTGAAACCTTTAAATCCAATAATGTCTGTTTTAAAAGATAGTCACCATCTCCAGAGACAAAACCATTTTCAGCCTTAGCAAAAAATGCATCCCTAGTTGGCCAACCAAATTCTTCGAAAAATTCCTCAACACGTTGAATCATCATTTTAATGTGTTCAATTGTTAACTTATCAGGATGTGCTTTGGGTTTAACATAGCGACCACTGCGAAATGCATCTTCCCACGCACAGATGTCTGTTGCCAAGTAAATAGCTTCATCTGATAATGAATCAACATCTGACAGATCTTTAACTAAATATCTTAATCTTTCTTCTTGATCTAAAAGCTTCTTATATTCTTTAACCGGAATAATTCCATGAATCAAATCTTGTTTGGCTTTAGCATTCGCAACGTCAAAGGCGTGTTCATTAGCAAGCAACACATAGCGAGAAAGATAATCTACTATGGTTCCTACCTCAGTTGGTCTTATATTCTCATCTTCTTTTGAGATAAAGGCATCTTGGCTCAATTGCTTAATAGTAAAATCACTACTCTTGATGATCTTATTTAAAGGCAATATTTTAGGTTGGTGAGCAATTTGAGTTATTATGATTGGTAATTTCATTTAATTTTCTTTCACTTTAACAGAAAGATAAAATTCATCTTTTGGTATCTTATATGCTTCAATTATTTGCTTAAGCACATGCATATTACGATGAGCACTTCCACCAGTCATTACATAGATATCATCTCTAACTTTGGAGTAACTCCACTTTAATTTGTCATCAATATCTTTCTCTTGACAAATTATGAAGCTATTATTTTGATTAGCATTGTTTAATGTTCCTTTCCAAGTTAATCCAACTAGGCTTTTCAACAAATCAGGATTATCTTGGTCTAAGATTTGAATAACTTGAAGAGGCACGTCTTTAAAGTACTTAACAGGATACTTCGATCCTTCAAGAGTAAATGAAACTAATTTCCTTCCTGTAGTCGCATCTAAATTGTCTAATCCAATTTTATCTACAGCTTCAAACTCAATTCTTGAATCTTCAATAGGATTCAATTCATAACGATTCAGTAGTATCTCTGCCAACCTTTCTGCTCTAGCCTTAATATCTGCGATTATCCATTCATTTTTATCTACTACATCCTTATTAAGAATTATTGCTTTAGAATTTTCTTCTAAAATATGTTTCTTTTCAGCAAAACTCTTATTAGACATTTCAGAATTATATCCAGTTATAGATAAGTTCCCTAATGTATGAACAAATTCATCATGTTCTTCATCAGAAATATTCTTACGCCACGATTTACTCATTGTCTGTGGCATGATATGTTCAATAGTTAAATCTTCTGAATTTAACTTTTCCTTTGAATTTCCATTCTCAATATCAAGCATTATTAAGTCACAAAGTCCTTTATTCAAATAAAGCTTTGAGTGAATTAATGCATTTTTGAGTTGATTATCATCTGGTACTTCATTTTGATTTTGTTGAACAAATAAATACTTATTGATGGCTTCATAATATTTTTTCTTATTTTTAGCTAATTTAAATGTTCTAGCATAATAACTAGCAAAAAATCCTAATAAAGAATTAGAAGGCACATCACAAATTGTCCTTCTTATAAGATAAATTGTAATCAAATGAATCACTTTAGTTAAAGTTTCTTCATCAATTTCATTATTTTCATAGTCATGGAAAACATGGAGAAAGAATGGATAAGATGTGCTTTGATTTATTCTATTTAAACTAGCTAAATCTGTTTTAATATCATCGTTATAACTAGCTTCTGCCGGATACATAAAAGAAGCATATAATTCTGCATAATTTTTTATTTCCTTAAGTGCTTGTTCATGACTTAGATTTTCATTTTTAAATGTATCAACAAAAGTTTGGTAAACTTTACGTTCAGCGACCACTGAATTTTTCTTCATAATAATAAATTGTCTAAAGAACGCATCCATAGCATGATTGCTATTATCTCTTCTTAATTTATTTTCAATAGGTAACCAGTAATCTTCAAATAATCTTTCTTGATCATGATCACTCATTAATAAAAAATTACGAATTAAATCTGAATTAGTTAAAGCAACGCCAGTCGAATTGATACTTTCAAAAATAATTTGAGGATCATCCTCACCTTCTTTAAGACTGATTCCTACTACTTGGAGTTGTCGAATAGCTTGTAAAATTTCTCTACTTGTAATTCCCTGCTTGAGCCAATTATCAAAGGTTTGCTTTGCTAATTTATAATTTTCAACAATATGACTATTTTCATCTAATTTATCATTATCATGATTCAACAAAGCTGTGTATTGAATATTATCTGATTTAATAGGCTTTAACTTGATTTTATATTCTTGAGAGGGAGACTGAGAATTTGTTAAAAACATTTCAATAGTTCCAGTAGTGAAGGCATCACCATCAACGGTAACATCTTTTAAAGCCTGTAGTAATAATGTAATCGTGGTTAACCTTTGTTGACCATCAATAATTAAATATTCTGGTAGTCCTATATCACTATTAGTTGATTCAAGGTAAACTACCGCACCTAAAAAATGCTGCTTTTTAGTTTTAATTACAGTATATAAATCATCTAATAACCTTTTTACATTATTTTTATTCCAATCATAATTACGTTGATATACTGGGATTTTCAAAATCATTTGAACTGGGGCAAAAAATCGTTCTGTTGCATTAAATATACTTGCTTGCATTGTTGTTTACTTTCCTTTTAATTTCTAAATTGTAAGTTAATGGATTCATATTAACTTTTTCTATACTCTATAATTTTAACACTACATTTTTAGCGTTTTTCTCCACTTATCATCATCTTTCAGTAATTTAAATTACAGTAATCATAATTACTGTAATTACGATTACTGAAAAATAAAAAGCATCCCTCTCTGGAATGCTCCAACAAACAATTACCTATTCATCACCTTGATAATACAAATCGTTAAAATTCTTATGCTTATATTGCTGTGCAAGTTGTGGATTCTTCCAAGCAACACAGTTAGTCCAAAGGCCTGCTCCTTCAGCAATCACTAATACCGGCTGACCATTTTCAGTATAAGGGCCGTAGAAAGTACCATCACCAGCGCCTTGCATCCAGCCCATGACATTCAAATATTTAATGCCATGTGCCTTCCAAAAGCCAGTTCTTCCCCAATTTTTAGTTTCTTCAACTAAGCCGGCATCAACTTCTTCTAGTGCTAATTTCATTAATTCTCTAATCAAATCAAAGAAGTAGCACATTAATGCCTTTTCACGAGCAATAACATTATTTTCGGACTTAATAATTTTCACGATATCAGTTATAATAGATTCCATAAAAGACTAGCTTCTAATGTGTTTTTTTGCTTAACATCAGACTACTGATCTTTTTGTTTTGGAGTCAAGTCCTAAAATGGATTTGACTCCTTTTAATTTATATTTAAACGTTACCGCAAGCTATTTTACACTTAGTAATCATTGATGAGTATAGCTATTTCTTTTTTCGCTTAATAAACATGCTGCCTAAGCCTAGATTTGATAAAAGTATGCCTAGCCATGAAAGTGATTCTTCTCCTGATTGAGGCAAGGAATTATCATTTGTTTCAACAGTTTCAGGTTGAACTGGCTTATCATTATCCAGTCTTTGTGGTTTCTACCACATATCCTAAATCTTCATACATTTTAGCCACTGCATTAAATCCAGCATCCGCTGCTTTTGAATCATAGCCTCTTAATTCAGCGCTTGCCTTACCCTGAGCAATTGTATAAGTACCAACAATTCCTGGATATTTGGATAAAGTAGGATTATCTTTTCTCAACTTTTTAGCAGCTGAATCTGTTAATTTAGCATAGTATGTACCACCATTTTTAGGATTTTCTACAATAGCATCACCATTTTTATCAACCCATTGAAAGCTATCATTATTGATGCTGCTGGTATTTAGTTTTTTATCACCATCTGACAAACTAAACTTATTAACATCAATCTTATTAGTTTATTTTCCGTCATATTCTTTAGTGTTTTGACTTCCAATTTGCCAAGTATCTGAATCAGTTGCCGGATTATTATGTCCGTTGCTGCTATTATCAGCAGTATCTGCACATGCTACTTGAGAACTAAAGCCAAAAAAAGAAACTCCAATCAAAGCTGAGACAGCTCCAACTGATAGTTTCCTAATTGAATATTTATTTCTTTTATTATTAGATTTCCTTATTTTCTCATTATAGTTATTTTCAGATAACATCTTAATATCACATCACTTAAAGCATGTTTATTCTATATGAACATATTTAACATAGCTATAAATATTAATATATCATTATGTATATCTTTTCTAAAGTATTTTATTACTTTTTATAAGTAATATGTAATAAGAGTACCATTTAACTTATATTAATTTTCTTAAAAATTGTTATTTTTAATATTTGATTTAAGACAGAAAAAAGCTGATATCCTAATTCACAGAACAAAGTTTTATCAGCTTTTTTCATTTTTTAATATTAAAAAACAAACCTTTTCTCAATGTTTAGTACTAGCTATATAGTAATCATTCATAAGAACAGACTTCGACCAAGTTTCCATCTGGATCCCTAGTATAGCAGAAGTCATTTTTCCATGTGCACCATGCTTCTCTACTGGGCCCGAAATAATCTCTTGATTATTTGATTTATACTTAGCTATCACATTTTTAATAGGTTGATCAGTTTGAAGACAAAAATCAAAAACTCTCGTTTCCAATTGTTTAGCCACAATTGCGTTAACCCCATTAGTCTTTTTTCTCAGTCGAATTAATTGATCACCACATTGAAGAGAAACGAAGCCATTTTGTTCATCAACAATAGGCAATCCTAGAATTTCATGATAAAAATTCTTAGATTTATTTAAATCAGTCACAGTAATTACAAAATGATCCAAAGCAATAATTGTCATATTTTTACTGCTTTACATAAGTTATATTATTAAACGTGTTTATTTTTGGAACGATAAATCAATGGAATAACTTGTTTTTCAAATTCTGAGCTCTTAATTGGAATAATTACATCATTATCAACATTAAAAAGCTTAAGCTGTCCTTTTACTTTAATCGGATCAATCAAATTCTTAAGTTTAATGTACCAATAATAGCATTGATCGACATCATTCCAGTCTATTCGATACAGATCCATCACGCAAAGTGCATATCCTGGTGCAGAATTCGGCACTCTTTTTGCCGTAGAGCACATCAAAATTGGTCCACGATAATTAGTTTTCCACGTGCGGTATTCTATTTTCTTGGTGCCGTTAATCATCTGCATGATATAGTCACCACGCACAGACAAAGCTTTCATTATTTGTCCCAGTGCTCTTTGATAAATTTTTCTCGGCCACCTGCTTCTTCCATTGCATAACGAAGTGGGTCCTTTTTATAGAAATCTTGGTGATATTCTTCTGCTGGATAAAATGGTTGAGCTGGTTCAATTTTCGTCACGATCGGATCATCGAACTTGCCGCTTTCAGCTAATTCTTGTTTGGACTTCTCCGCAGCTTCCTTCTGTGCTGGTGAATTATAGTAAATTACGGGACGATATTGATCGCCGCGATCTTGGAACTGCCCCATTGCATCCGTGGGATCAGTAACCTGCCAATAATATTGAAGCAACTTTTGATAAGGCATTTTTTCAGGATCGAAAGTAATTTCAACGGCTTCTGTATGCCCAGTTTTACCCGTGCAGACTTCTTCGTAAGTTGGATTAGCAACATGACCACCAGTATACCCACTAACTACCTTTTCTATTCCGGGCAGCTTATCAAATGGACTCACCATGCACCAAAAGCATCCCCCAGCAAAGATTGCCGTGTCTAATGCGCCTTTAAGCTTGGTATCAGTGATTTTCGTCTGTTCGTTATTCTCCGTCATTCTCTCATAACCTCCTAAATTCCGTGAAGTTTTCGGTTTTCACTCTTAAACCGAATTATAAACTAGATTATAATATTTTTTCATAATTTTTTAAAATAAAATGCAAAAAGCCACCCAAGAAGGTCTTTCATCCTTCTAAATGGCTTTTTTACTACATATTTTTTGCAGATTTCGTCAAATCATTCTTATCTGAAATCCAAGTAAACAATGGCAAATCAATATGACCATTTTCGTCAATTGAATTCATTACTTTTTCCATAAAGAATTCCTGCCAATGCTTATCTGGTTGTACACCGGGATGACCTAATTGAGGAACTAGCCATCCTTCACTCAATGGCTTGATTGGATTAAGACCTACTACCATCCCAATAGTATAGTTTGAAAAATCAAAACTGCCTTCGACTACTTTCCATTTAGGATTTTTCATTAATTCAGGTTGCAATTTATTTAACATTTCAGGCGGAATTTTACCCTCAGTAATTGCCATTCTGCCCTTAATTGGGCCATTTTTCTTTTCAAATTCTTGCAAAGTGCCTTGCATAAATAATTTTTGCCCCAATTGATCAAATTTCTTCTCTTCTTTTAACATAGTTAATTAATCAACTTCCTTTAATATGCTTAAGCTTTATTATACAGAATTTTATCAATGAAAAAAGCTTTCAAGATTCAATTCGTAAATTGCAATAATAAATTGAACACTTAAGCTGCTTGATAGATATGATCCAAT
>NZ_PCZD01000060.1:0-10102 GCF_002553975.1 Lactobacillus sp. UMNPBX6 | reverse complement strand
CAAGAAAAAGACGGTCAAGCAACTCAAATTAAGAGTTGGATTGATCGTCTTTTGGTATCTGAAAGTTAGTTTTTTCCCAGACACTTCACATTATTCAACTGAATTTTTAGCTGCAGTTAAAATCTGCATTGTTTCCAAAGTATTGACAAACGCTTCATCAGCTCTCCGAACATCATGTTGATCGATCATCTCGGCAAATGCAGTGAACTCACTTGCCATGCGATGTGGATATTTATTAAAGTTGTAACGCTTCGGTTTTTGTCCACGCATTTCGACGGTAAAGTTATCAAGCGTACCAGTTGAACCGTCAAAATAAATGCTGCCTTTTTCGCCTTCAATGAACGAACGTGGCGTTACATAACTGTCCTTTGAACCGATCAAAGTTACTTGTTTATCAGGATAAGAAAGATGCAGGATACCCGATGTATCAATGCCTTTTTGCATGTTGGCGTAGTATTTTACCTTATCAGGCAACCCGAGCAGTCCAGCGGCAAGGTGGATATTGTAAATATTCAAGTCCATCAAGGCGCCGCCATCTTTTTTCGGATCAAAAACGGGAGCAATCTTACCTTCAAGGAAGGCGTCATAACGGCTAGAGTATTGCGTATAATTTAAAGAAACGATATGAATTGGAGCAATATTATCTAATTCTTCTTTGATCTTTTTGTAGTTTTCTAAGTAGATATTAGTGATAGCTTCAACGATAATTAAATCTTTTTCATCGGCCAATCGCTTTAATTCTTCGGCTTCAGCTGTACTTAATACAAATGGCTTTTCGCAGATGACATTTTTGCCATGTTCAAGTGCAAGCTTAGCTAGCGAGTAGTGCAAGAAATTAGGCACGCCGATATAGACCGTATCAACGTTGCTATCTGACATTAATTTTTCATTGTCAGTATAGGTTTGAGAAATATTGTATTTTTGTGCTAATTCTTGCGCGATGCCTGCGCTACGCTTGGTTGAAGAAATTGCGGTTAATTCTAAGTTATCAATTTGATCAGCAGTAGTTAAAAAGTCTTGAACAATCATGCCGCTGCCGATAATTCCTAATTTCATCGTGAATACCTATTTCTTTTTCTTATTATTGTCAGTAGTTGGCAAATTTTTAGCGTTCGTAGCGTTAGTTGGAACCTTTAAGAAGTCGTGACTACCAAAGTTGCCATAGCTTTGACCGACCTTGACTGTCATCATTTTGCCAAGCTTCATGTTAACGAAGACGTTAAAGGTAGCTAATTTATTGTTTTTCACTACCGCCTTAACCGTCATTGATTTGTATTTGCCTAATTTTTGAATTTGCTTAAACACTTTAGCTTGACCTGTGCTTTGTGGAGTAGTATCAAAGATAGGAGTAGCTGCTTTTTTCATCAAAGCTTTATCACTTATTTTAGCAATTAAAGTGTAGGTGTTTTTATTGCGCTTTAACTTGTAAGCTTTAATCAACTCAGCACTAGGATTAGTGATCAAGTGATTATTCATAATTGCATCAGTTAAATCGGCGTATGAGTGTCCGGTTAATTTCTCTAGATCAGCTTTATACCAAGTGTCACGACCATTGATATAAACGTTGTTCATGTTAACCCATTCTTCGCTAGAGCGGGTCTTGCCCTTGCTAGAAGTTTGATTGGTTATATGGTAAACCGTTGAGTCACCGCCAAATGTGGTGTTGGCAATAGCTGCTTGGTTAGAAGTGTCAGTGCCAAGAGTAACTGATTGAATAACTTGACCACTCTTGAAGCCCTTTTTCATTTTTTGAACTACCTGAGTTTTGTTTAAAACAGGATCAGCTTTCTTTTCTTTTTGGCTACAGCCACTGAGTAAAAAGACAGCGGCTAATGCTATACCGATAATTGTTTTTTTTAATTTCATAATAAAAAATCTCCTAAATAACTATTTCTATTATAACGAAAAAGCCCAAATCTATGCTTAGATTAGAGCTTTTTTATATTAATTATTTTTTATCTAATTTTCCTAAATCTACGGAATTCTTTTTAACTGCACTAGGAACGGACAATTTCTTAATTTGATCAATTTGATCTACATTCATAGTTAAAGTCTTCTTTTGCCCATCATCTTTGTAGCTAGAAACAATTTTTACATCATTGACATTGTAATTTTTATCAACGTCGACCTGAATTTCAGTATTGATTGGCTTTATATCATCAATATCAATTCCGATTAAAGTTGTGACTGCCGCATCAGACACGATCGCGTTCCAAACTCTTTTGTTGTTTCCTTTATAAATAAGGGCATAATTGTTGTCATTCTTTTTGACTTTAAATTGTTTGTGCAAAGGAATAAATGGAGTTAACAAGTTGCCATTTAAGCTTTGGATGAATGATGAATAGGTGCCAGCCTTAGTAGTGGTCTTAAACCAGTGACTGCTGTTGGTGCCTTTCATTTGAATGTAGCTATTTTTTCCTTCAACCCACATTTTATAGTAATTAGAAGTTGCGGAAACATCGGCATAAATGATCGTAGGTTTAGTTGTATATTCAACCGCAGCCTTTTGTAAAGTTTTGCCATTGCTTTTTTCGTCCCAAGTGGCATGCATCGAATTATAATTTGCTTTTTGTGCTTTAGTTAAAATAGTTTTGGCGCTCGGCAAGTTGTCGCCAGATTTAGCGCTTTTTTGCGAGCAAGCGGATAAAAATAATGCTAATAAGGCAACTAAGCCTAAAATTAGTTTTTTATTCATAAATTTCATTTTTTACACTTCTTTTTGAATATTTTACTTAAAAGTAACATAAAAAAGAAGATAATAGAAAGTGAACATCAAAAAAAGATGTTTTTTACTCATTTCTCTATGAAAAAAACTGTGAAATGTGTAAAATATGGATGAAACATTGAATTTTAAAAGGAGATATTTCATGTCAAAATTAGTTTTAATCCGTCACGGACAAAGTGAATGGAACCTTTCAAACCAATTTACTGGTTGGGTTGATGTTAACCTTTCAGAAAAAGGTGTTGAAGAAGCTAAGAAGGCTGGTCGTTTAATCAAGGAACACGGTCTTGAATTTGATCAAGCTTACACTTCATTATTAACTCGTGCCATCAAGACTTTGCACTTCGCATTGGAAGAAAGTGGCCAACTCTGGATTCCAGAAATGAAGACTTGGAGACTTAACGAACGTCACTACGGTGCTCTTCAAGGTTTGAACAAGAAGAAGACTGCTGAAAAGTACGGCGATGAACAAGTTCACATTTGGCGTCGTTCATACGATGTTTTGCCACCAGCTATTGATGATGACAATGAATTCAGTCAAGCACATGACCGTCGTTACGCAAACTTGGACCCACACATCGTTCCTAAGGCAGAAAACTTACACGTATGTCTTGACCGTGTAATGCCATTCTGGGAAGATCACATTGCTCCAGACTTACTTGACGGCAAGAACGTAATTATCGCAGCTCACGGTAACTCACTTCGTGCTTTAACTAAGTACATCGAAAACATTTCTGATGACGACATCATGAACCTTGAAATGAAGACTGGTGAACCAGTTGTTTACACATTCGACGAAAACTTGGATGTTGTTAACAAGGAAAAGTTGGACGACTAATTTAATTAATGGTTATTCACACAAAAAAGGAACTTTGCAAGAAGCTCCTTTTTATTTTGTATTTTTTAGGAAAAAAAAGCACCCCAAGAGGGATGCTCTATTTTATCAACTTGCCCCAAAAACTATTTTTTAAACATTTAGTTTCATAATTTTTTGGAACAAGTATATTATATTATAAATAAAGAAAATTTACCATTTTTTTCTAAGGAAAGAGGAACGATATGAAAATATTAGTAACCGGTTTTGATCCTTTTGGCGGAGAGAAAATTAATCCTGCAATTGAAGCTGTAAAAAGATTACCTAATGAAATAGCTGGTAACAAAATAATTAAGTTAGAAGTTCCTACTATTTTTTATCAAAGTGCTGATGTCGTAAAGAAAGCGATTGAAAAAGAAAATCCTGAGATGGTGATTAATGTAGGACAGGCAGGTGGTCGCGGTGCTATTACGCCCGAAAGAATAGCAATTAATTTTCAATCGGGTTCAACTCCTGACAATTCTGGTAAAGGTCCTAAAGAAGGTAAAATTCAAGCAGACGGATTAGATGGCTATTTTACCCAATTGCCAATTAAAAAGATGGTAACTGACATTCGTCATGCCGGAATCCCTGCACAAATTTCAAATTCTGCGGGGACGTATGTCTGCAATCATCTTTTTTATGAAATTCAATATTTAATTCATCACGATTATCCTGATTTAAAGGGCGGCTTTATTCATATTCCATATTTGCCAAGTCAGACTAAGAATGGACGTTATCCTTCAATGAGTTTAGAGAATATGGTAGTCGGGCTGACAGCGGCCATAAAAGCGGCTGCAATGTGTTAAAAATTGACAGTTACCCCTTTTAAGTGCTATTTTTGTCAATGGAATTAAAGTGGGGAGAAAAATATGCAAACAATTGATAATTCTCTCTTACAAGTCTCTGTCGATGAGAATGGGGCCAAAATGGTCCATCTTGTATCTATTAATGATAATTATGATTATCTCGGCGAAAATGGGACTGAAGAGGGTATGGCAATTGCTTTTCCAGTGCTTGATCAAGGCAATAACTGGGCTAGCAAACTGCCCTGGACTGTCGTAGATAAAGGTGATACTCGAGTCAGTTTGACTTTAATTGATACACCGGAAAGCTATAAAAGTTTTCCATATCATTTTGAAGTGATGACAACATATGCTTTGGAGGGCAATCAATTAAAGATATCATTTTATCTAAAGAATTCATCACATAAGGAATTACCATTTTCATTAGGTTTTGTATTGCCAAGTACTTGGCAAAGTCAGAGCAGCGTTAACAAAATTAGTTTAATCAATGAAGAACATGGAATAGATATTACTTCAACTGATTTTAAGTTAGCCGCAGAAGATGGTAAAGTTACTGCTTTTACTGATAAAATTGAATTAGAGGCTGAAAGTAGCCGCAATTTTGAGATTACATTGACACTAAAGTAAAAATAAGTAACGATTTTAATAAGATGTAGGAAGCAAGTCAGCGATGATTTGCTTTTTTTGTTATAATACACTCAATGTGAATTTACATATAGGTATGATTTATGAAGAAAAGTAGAAAAGAGTATAGAAATCACCCGACAGAGACTCGATTGCAAAATCATAAATATAAAAAGCGCCATGTTTGGGCGTGGGTCACGGGGATAATAGTCTTAGTAGCAGTAGTTGCGACCGCGGCTTATTTTGCTTCTGTATATTTCCGAACAAAGAACGCTGTTGATAAAACCTATGATCCGCAAACTGCAGTGAAAACTACAGGTGAATTTAATGGGAAAAAACGTTTTGCTGTTTTATTGATGGGAACCGATACTGGTGCTCTTCATAGAACAGAAAAGCGTGGACGAACTGATACCATGATTTTAGCTGTAGTTAACCCTGCTAAGAAGCACTATACGTTGGTTTCTATTCCACGTGATACGATGGCGCAAATGGTTGGTACAGATGAGTTTGGGGTAGAAAAAATTAATGCTGCCTATGAGATAGGCGGAGCAAGAATGGCAATGGACACTGTCTCTGAATTAATTAATGTGCCTGTTAAATATTATGCTGTAGTTAATATGGGCGGGATCATGAAAATGATTCGTTATGTTGGCGGCATTAATATTCGACCAACGCTTAGCTTTGAATATGGCGGTTATGTCTTTAAGAAAGGCAAATTAACCCATATGGGTGGTGCCGGAGCACTTGCTTACTCGAGAATGCGTTACGATGATCCTAGAGGAGATTATGGTAGGCAGGAGAGACAGCGACAAGTCATCACGACATTAATTAGAAAGGCTGTTTCGATTAGTTCACTATCAAATTTAGATTCAATTCTAACCTCTGTTTCAAACAATGTACGAACCAACTTGCCATTTAGTGCTTTACAACAAATTGCAATGAATTATCGTGATTGTGCTAAAAGCTCATCAAGTGATTATCTTCATGGCTATAATGCTGAGGTTGAGGATGCCGCATATCAAATTCAACCAACTAGTGAATTGCAACGAATTTCTGATTTAGTGCGCACAGAGTTGGAATTAGAAAAGGAAGTTGTTCAGAATAACGAGACCTTCCAGAATGAACAAAATAAAGCTAATGGCTTTAGTTTTAAGAGTGGCAAGATTCAGCATTATCATATCTATGATTACACCGGAGAAGGGGATAATTAATGGAGCGAGTTTGGGCCACGCTGATTGGCTATATTTTTGGTAATTTTCTGACAGCGATGGTTGTTGGTAAAATCTTTTTGAAAATAAACCCTACAGAATATGGTTCACATAATCCAGGAACAGCTAACATGGGGGCTGTTTTTGGTAAAAAATGGGGTATTTTAACTTGTTTGGGCGATTTGCTAAAAAGTTTGATTGCTCTGTTTATTGTGTATTTTGTTTTCCCAGCACATATCAATATTGCATATACTGGTCTGGGATTGATTTTAGGACACTGTTTTCCAATTTGGGATCATTTTAAAGGCGGTAAAGGTGTTGCAGTTGCCGCTCAGGTAGCGGTCTTTTATGATTGGAAGGCAGGATTTGCAACTTTGCTAATTGCTCTGGTATTAACTGCAATTATGCAAAATTTGACGATTCCACCAATTGTGTTTATGCTTTTATTCAGTGTTTATGAATTTTGGCACAATCAAGAAGCAGGAATTGTCTTTTTGGTGATTACTTTAATTATGATTTTCAAGTTCTGGCATGATATTATTGATTTCTTTACCGGTCATGGTAAAAAAGTTGATATTTTATATTCAATTAAAAAGAAGTTGGGAATTAAGAGTAAGTAATAACAGAAAATTTTAGTAAGGACATAGACTAGGAAAATGAGTGAGATTAATAAAAAGAAATCACTGAATGTTGGTCAAATTGTTTGTATAATCTTGGCTGCATTTTTAATGCTAGTGCAGATGTTTTCATGGGGGAAGACCTTTGGTAGATTGCCATTGAGTACCTTAATGAGATTTATTCCAGGAATGCTAGGTAGTGCAACATTAGTGCTTGTACCGATGGCTTTTGGTGCTGTATACAGCAAAAAGAAAATCCGTCCAACTGAAGCATTCAGATTCTGGATTATTGCAGTTGTAACGCTGATACTTCTGTATTTGGCTAACTTCATTAAGCGACCAGGTAGTTTTGTCATGTGGAAGCTGTGGGGTGTGTTCTTCCCAGTTTTGACAAGTACTTCAGTTTTACTAGCTGGATTGATTTTCAGTATTTTGGCTCAACCATATCTGTATGAGTTGCAACGCCGAATTACAACTAAGCAAAATGTGTTGCTACTTAGTGCATTGACATTAGTAGGCTTTGCTACTAGTGCAGGTACAATGTACTTTAACTACTCCATTTACGGTGTTTACCTCGTCTTATACTTTGCTTGGGGGATGTTCTTGGCCAATGTTAAGATCCCTAAGAAAGTCTTTGGCTGGTTAATTGCTGCAGGAGTATTTTCATTCTTTGTAATGTTTATTGGGGTTCCGGGATTTAACGGTGTCTACTGGTATCAGCGTTTATCCGGACGTAGTGGAGTTTATTCTTGGACTCCTAAGTTTTTAAGTAATCCTACCTCGCCATTTCTATTTTTAATGGTCTTGGCAGTATTCTTAATCTTTAGAAAAGTAATCGTTAGCTATAGCGCTAAGGATATGCGTTTCTTTATTCCAATAATTATTTTTATGGACGCACCAATTATTGGTGGGTTTGTAAGATCATTCCGCTTTACTAATAGTGCTGGTTTTAACAAGTTCTTGATGATCGTCATTATGATGATCGCAGCTCTTGCGCTGAACTATTTGTATAACCGCTTTTTATTTAGAATAAAGCCGATTAAAAAGACAGTTGAGTTCTTCAATAGTCATGATAATTTAGCTGAAGTTGTGGAATATGGTTGGAAGAACTTCACAGCATGGGTAGTTGAAAACCGAGTAAGACTTCTTACTTGGGGCTGGTTCTATATCTTGAGTTTTGTTTCATTCTTAATTGAATCAGATAACTTAAGAATTCAAATTACAACAGCTACAGATATCAATGCCGTAATTTTCTTGCTCGGAACTAGATTCTTTGCAATCATTTTGACGGCTATCTTCCTCGATGCAATGTTTGCGATCTTCTACTTCATTACTACGCGTTACTGGACCTCAACTGTTTTGGTCAGCGTAATCACAATTGGTTGGGCTATTGCCAACAAGATCAAGCTTAACCTTCGTGGTGAACCTATTTATCCAACTGAACTTGATGAAATTGTTAACTGGAAGACCTTGCTTCCAATGGTTGGTCAACAAAAGGTAATTATGATTGCCGTTGCTTTAGTGATTGTAATTGCTTTGACTGTTTTCCTTGAAATCAAGTTTCCAATTAAGAAAAAGGGTTCATGGAAGCGCCGTGGTATCTGGGCATTGCTCAGCTTGCTTTTGTTTATGACACCAGCTCGCTTCAACCACGATGGCGGAATCATTTATCACATCAACCGTGGTTTTGATAACAAGCAATCATTCAGAAACCCTGAACGTGATATTCAAATTAACGGTCCATTATTGAACTTCTTGAACTACTTCGATTTACAGATTATGAATAAGCCATCTAATTACTCCAAGGCTACGATTAATCACTTGAATGAAAAGTATGGCAAGATTGCTGATGAAATTAACAAGACTAGAAAGAATACTTTAAAGGATCAAACTATTGTCTACAACTTGAGTGAAAGTTTTGTTGATCCATATACTTTCCCAACAATTAAGATTGATCCAAAAACTCCAAACCCAGTTAAGTTTATTCAATCAATGAAGGACAGATCTACTTACGGTAGCATGCTTAGTGCCGGTTACGGTGGTGGTACTGCCAACATGGAATGGGAAACTTTGACCGGATTCAACATGGGTATGTTCAAGTCAACCTTGACTCCATATGTACAAATCGTACCAAACTACGACTTCTACCCAACCATTGGTATGGACTTCAACTACAAGTCAGCTGTTCACCCATTCATTGGTACTTACTACTCAAGAGTAGAAGACTACAAGAGATTTAAGTTTAACAAGTTCGTTTACCTTGGTTCTAAATACAAGATCATTGATCAAAAGAAACTTGGTAAGAGTACTTACAACTCTGACTTCACTACTTATGCTAACGGTTTGAGACAAATCAACAGCATGAAGGGTGGTCAATTTATTAACTTGATCTCAATTCAAAACCACATGCCTTACAACAACTGGTATCCAAACAACGAATACATGGGTAAGGTATCTGGTGAACTCTTCAACACTGCTGCCGTTCGTGAACAAATGGCAACTTACATCAAGGGTACGCAATACACCGACAAGGCAGTTAAGAAGTTTATTGGTCAAATTGATAAGATCAAGAAGCCAATTACCATTGTCTTCTACGGTGACCACTACCCAAGTATCTTGTCACAAAACTACACTGGCAGATACCCAGTTCAAATGCACTCAACTCGTTACTTCATTTACTCTAACAAGTACGCTAGAGAACATGGTGCTAAGGAGAAGTTGACTCACAACACTAATTACGTCAACACTAGCGACTTCACTGCAATGATGCTTGAACAAACTAATTCTAAGGTAACTCCTTACCAAGCATTACTTACTGAAGTTCACAAGAAGCTTCCTGCAATCACCATTAACTTTAACGGTGATAAAGGCTTCCAATTAGTTGATCAAAAGGGACACTTCGTTGATCCTAAGAAATTGACTTCAGAACAACAAGCAATTTTGAATGACTACGAAATGGTTCAATACGATATGACTGCTGGTCAAGCTTATGGCTTGAAGGCTAAGGGCTTCTACAAGTTGAATAACTAAACAAAAGACCGAACACGAAGTTCGGTCTTTTTTGTGTCTAATGGTAAAATAGTAGCTAAGAAAAAACGTGTTAAAGGTGATTAAAATGAAAAAGATAATGACAATGGCACTAACAAGTGCTGCACTTCTTGGACTTTCTGCTACAACTGTTCAAGCTGGTACATATAATCCAAAGAATACTACTAGTTTTAATGAAAAACGCCCGAAAATCCCCGTATTTTAATGCGGGGATGGATAGGGCC